>JAJQBV010000110.1 GCA_021203115.1 Clostridiales bacterium
CTCTTAAATTGACAAAATTTACACCCTTGACAACACGCCCGTTGTTGACGTCCAGACAGGGAATAATACGTTTGGTGAACATGAGTCGCTCCTTTCCCTACAGGTCGCAGAAGTTCCGCAGGATCCGAAGCCCCACGTCCCCGCTTTTCTCCGGGTGAAACTGGCAGGCAAAGATGTTGCCCTGCTCTACGCTGGCGTGGATATGTGTACCATACTCCGCGGAAGCTTTGACGATCTCCTCTTCCTCCGCTTTCAGATAATAGGAATGGACGAAATACACATAGGGCTCTCCCTCCAGTCCGGCGAACAGGCGGCCATGATTCTGAAGGTCTAAAGAGTTCCACCCGATATGAGGGATTTTTAAGCCTTCCGTATCCGGAATGCGAAGAATTTTTCCTTTTAAGATGCCGAGGCCCTCCGCCCCCGGACTTTCCTCGCTGCTCTCAAAGAGAAGCTGCAGGCCGAGACAGATGCCCAGAAAGGGAATCTGGCGGTCGGCAACCTCCCGGATAACCGGCACCAGCCCAAGCCGTCTTAAATTCTCCATGGCATCCCCGAAGGCGCCCACTCCCGGAAGGATTACCTTGTCCGCGGATAAAATTTCCTTCGGATCGCGGGTGATCACGCTTTCCTCACCCAAAAATGCCAGGGCCTTTTGCACGCTCTTTAAATTTCCCGCGTCATAGTCTATAACCGCAATCAAAAGTCAATCCTCCCTGCACTATTCTATAACATCTTATTATCCTGCTACTTTGTGGACAGCTCCATCCAGAACTCGACGCCGTCCTCATGATTTATGACACCGCACCGCTGTCCGTGAGAATCCATGATTGCCTTCACGATGGAGAGGCCGATGCCGCTTCCGCCATACTCGCGCGTGTGCGCCTTGTCCACTTTATAAAATTTATCCCAGATTTTCTCTATATCCTCCTCCGGGATCGGTTTTCCGGTATTAAACACGCTGACGCGCAGACATTCCTCCTCCTGTGTGTAGAAAATGCGGATCCGCTTTTTCCCCTCACAGTGGTTCATCGCGTTGCTCAGGAAGTTTGTCACGACCTCCTCCAGCTTGAATTCGTCTCCCCAGACATAGATCGGCGCGGGTTCCTCCATCTCCAGCGTGATTCCCTGCCGGTCCATCAGAATCCGGGAGGCATTCGCGACGCCCGAGACCAGCTCCGTGATGTCAAAGCGCTCCATCACCACCTGATCATTCCCGAATTCCAACTGATTTAAGGTCAGGAGCTTTTTCACCATCCGGTTCATCTTGCCCGCCTCGTCAATGATGACATCACAGTAAAACTCACGGCTCTCCGCGTCATCGTTGATACACTCCTGCAGTCCCTCCGCGTAGCCCTGAATCAGTGCAAGAGGCGTCTTCAGTTCGTGAGAGACATTGGAGAGAAACTCCTTGCGCATCTCATCGATCTGTGTTTTCTTCTCAATGTCCTGCTGCAGACTGATGTTTGCGGATTTCAGCTCCGAGATCGTCCGCTCCAGCGTCTCCGACAGACGGTTCATATGGTCGCCCAGCAGATCGATCTCATTGCCCGCTGCCTGATCCTCCCCGCTAACGCTCAGTTCGTGCCGCTGCCGACGCAGATATCCGATCCGGAGGTTTGGATCCTTTTTCCATGCGCCCGGAACATACTTTGCCTCAAAGTTCAGATCCACCATTTTTTTGGAAATATCCGTGAGCTGAAGAATCGGCCGTGTGACCCGCCGCGCCATGAATGCGCCGATGAGCAGACTGACCGCGATGGTGGCCAGACCGACGATTAACAGAAGCTGGTTGGAGAGCGCTGCACTGTCCCGGATGCTCTCCAGTGCCGTCCTCATAATGATCATCTCTCCGTTTTCCAGAGATCCGACCAGCACCAGATACTCCGAATCCAGACGTGCATCCGTCGTGGAGAGAAGCTGATAGTTGTCGTCTGTCTGGATCACATCCTGCGTCTTCAGGCTCAAAAGTGTCTGAAGCATCTCCTGACGAAGCAGGCTGTCATCCGCAGAGGATGATCGGATAACTCTGCCGTCCGTCGAGAGAACCATGCAGGAAATGTTTCCGTTTGCGCAGATATTGTCGAATACCACCTCAAAATCATCCGATTCTAGCTGGCTTAATGCGCTCGCCTCAGAGATAATCTGAAAGCTCTCCACCATGTCTTTCTTTTTTTGCAGAACATAGTATTTTTCCAGAAAAATGGAGTTCAGCAGCCAGCACACCATAATGGATCCCGCTGCCAGCACACAGGTCAACACCATGATCTGGATCGTAAGAAATCTTCGTTTTTTCATACTTCAAATTTATATCCGATCCCCCAGATGGTCTTGATATACTCTCCCTTGTCCCCAAGCTTGCTGCGCAGCTTTTTTACATGCGTATCGATCGTGCGCGCATCCCCGAAATAGCCGTAATTCCAGACATGGTTCAGGATTTTCTCGCGCGAAAGGGCGATGCCCTCGTTCTCCATGAAATAGCTCAGGAGTTCAAACTCCTTGTAGCTCATCTCCACCTCGGTGTTTCCGTCGATGGTGACGGTATGGGCCGACTTGTCCAGACAGATACCGCCTGCCGCCAGAAGGCCGTCCGCCGTATACTGTCCGGTTCGACGCAGAATCGCCTCCACGCGCGCCACCAGAATCTTTGGCGAAAACGGTTTGGAGATATACTCGTCCACGCCCAGATCAAATCCCATCAGCTCGTCACTCTCATCGCCCTTGGCCGTCAGCATGATGATGGGGATTTTCGAGGTCTCCCGAATCTCACGGCAGACCTCCCAACCGTTCATCTTCGGCATCATCACATCCAGAATGATCAGCGAGATGTTTTTCTCCTTATAAAAAATATCGAGCGCCTCCTCACCGTTGCTCGCCTCCATCACATCAAAATCTTTCTTGACAAGGAAATCCCGCACCAGCTTGAGCATCCTTCTCTCGTCATCCACAACCAGTATCTTTAATTTCTCCATGGCACATCCTCCGTTTTATATGTCCGTTCGAAACTTCCCTATATTTTCGCAGAAAGATATGTTCAAATTGTGAAAACCTTATTTCCGGTCAATGGCTCTCCATATATTTTCTCAGATTCACCAGCATCCGCTGCAGGTCACGGTCGGCAGCCGCAAAGGAAAAGCGCACGCAGACGGCGTCCTCCTCCCCGTAAGCCTCGCCGGATACGCCCGCGATCTTTGCGCGTTCAAGGAGGTCGTCGCAGAGCTCCCCGCCGGTCAGATCGGTGTCAAAGCGGACCCACGCGTAAAACGCCCCCTGCGGGCACATAAAATCCACGCCGGGGATCGTCCTCATCCCATTCACCAGCAGATCGCGGCGGCGCTCATAAGCCTGCCGCATCCGCTCCGTATCCTCCTTGCAGTCCAGCGCCACCAGCGCGCCCTTCTGCAAAAACCCGCTGGTGCAGCTCATCGCGTGCTGGAACAGCTTTAAGATCACCGGGTACATCTGCGAGTTGCAGGCAAGATAGCCGACCCGCCAGCCCGTCATCGCGCTGCACTTGGAGAACCCGTTCACCACAATGACCCGGTCGAAAAACTCCGGGAACGACGCCATGCTGATCGTCTGTCTGCCGTCATAGATAATCTTTTCATAGATCTCATCCGAGAGAACACAGACATCGGGATGGTTCCGCAGGAAGGCGCTGACCGCCTCAATATCGCTGTCTGTCAGGATCCGTCCGGTCGGATTATTCGGATAATTCAGAATCAGAAGCTTTGTCCGCTCCGAGGCTGCCGCCTCCAGCGCCTCCGCCGTGATGCGGTAATCCTCCTCATACTTTAAATGTACCGCCACCGGCACGCCGCCGCTGACCTCCACAATGGACGGGTAGGACACCCACCCCGGCGTCAGCCAGATCGCCTCGTCGCCCGGATTGATGAGTGCGCGGACCGCCAGATAGACCGCCAGCTTCGCGCCCGGCGTGACCAGAATCTGATCCTTCGTGTACGGCGCGTCGTTCTCTTCGTTCAGCTTGACGGCGATGCGGATGCGAAGATCCTCGTTCCCGCGGCTGTCGGTATAGTGTGTGTTGCCCGCCGCGAGCTGGCGCGTCACCTCATCGCAGATCGGCGCGGGGGTCGGGAAATCCGGCTCCCCGCCGGTCAGATTAATGATCTCCTTGTCGGTCTTCTGCAGTTCCTTTGTCCTCGCCAGCAGCGTCACGGACTTCGATGGCTCGACATTGCAGATCTGTTGATTAAAAATCATGATAACTCCCCTGCGCTTACTTTTTGGTGATGTACCCCTGCGCCTTTAAAAACTCCGCACAGAGAACGGCTCCGCCCGCCGCGCCGCGCACGGTGTTGTGGGAAAGTCCGACAAACTTCCAGTCGTAGACGGTGTCCTCGCGCAGACGTCCCACGGACACGCCCATGCCGTTTTCATAGTCCACATCCAGCTGAACCTGCGGACGGTTGTCCTCCTCCATGTAGCGGATGAACTGCTTCGGCGCGCTCGGAAGGCCAAGTTCCTGCGGAACGCCGGAGAAGGAAGCCAGTTTCTCCAAAAGCTGTTCTTTGGTCGGGTTTTTACGGAATTTCACAAATACCGCCGCGGTGTGGCCGTTTAACACCGGCACACGGATGCACTGGCAGGTGATCACCGGTGATGTGGCCGGTACGATCACGCTCGCTTCCTCATCGATCTCACCCCAGATGCGAAGGGGCTCTTTCTCGGATTTCTCCTCCTCACCGCCGATATAGGGAATAATATTGCCCACCATCTCCGGCCAATCTTTGAAAGTCTTGCCCGCGCCGGAGATCGCCTGATAAGTGGTCGCGACAACCTCGTACGGCTCAAACTCACGCCATGCGGTGAGCACCGGAGCATAAGACTGGATGGAGCAATTCGGCTTTACGGCGATAAAACCCCGGGTCGTCCCGAGACGTTTCTTCTGATATTTGATGACTTCCATGTGCTGCGGATTGATCTCCGGCACCACCATGGGAACATCCGGTGTCCAGCGGTGCGCGCTGTTGTTGGAGACCACCGGCGTCTCTGTCCTGGCGTATGCCTCCTCGATCGCCTTAATCTCCTCCTTCGACATGTCCACTGCACTGAAGACAAAGTCAACTTTGGAAGCCACCGCTTCCACCTCGTTGACATTCATGACAATGATATCCTTCACCGCTTCCGGCATGGGGGTATCCATCTTCCACCGGCCGCCGATGGCGTCCTCGTAGCGCTTTCCGGCGGACCGCGAACTGGCCGCAATCGTTGTCACCTCAAACCACGGGTGATTCTCCAGCAGAGAAATAAACCGCTGGCCGACCATTCCGGTTCCGCCCAAAATTCCGACTTTCAATTTTTCACTCATTCTCTCATCCTCCGAATTCTGACCTGCGGATGCCCTCCACATCCCGATCTTCTCCCCGTATATACATTTCGCGGTCATGTCCGCGATGCGCGGACATTTGTCGCTCTGTTAGCTATATTACTGCATGGAGCGCGAAATTGCAAGCCTTTTTTCACTTCCCTTATTTCTCCGTCCGCTCATCGCGGTCCAACCAGTCATCCGCGAGGTACTCCCGCTCCGCTGCGATGACCTTCTCCATGGCTGCTTTCGCCGGCGCGCCGGTGGTCAGGCGCTTATTGACGCAGGTATCCATGGAAATCGCCTCGTAAATATCCTCCTCAAAGACCGGGCAGATCGCTTTCAGCTCCTCCATGGACATATCGTCGATGGCGATGCCCTTATCGATACAGTACAGGACGATCTGTCCCACAATGCCGTGGGCATCTCGGAACGGCACCCCGTGGTTCACAAGGTAATCCGCCGCATCCGTCGCGTTCGTGAAGCCGTGGCGGGCGCTGTCGCTCATGCGCTCTTTATTAAATTTCATCGTGGAGATCATGCCGGTAAACAGCGCCAGACACCCCTTCACCGTGTCAATCGCGTCAAAGGTCAGCTCCTTATCCTCCTGCATGGCCTTGTTGTATGCCAGCGGGATTCCCTTCATGGTCGTCAGTATGGAGACCAGAGGGCCGTAGAGCCGCCCCGTCTTCCCGCGAACCAGCTCCGCGATGTCCGGATTTTTCTTCTGTGGCATGATGCTGCTGCCCGTACTGTAGGCATCGTCGATCTCCACAAACTGGTATTCGTTGGAATTCCAGATGATGATCTCCTCGCAGAAACGGCTCAGGTGCATCATAATCGTGGAGAGTGCGGAGAGGAACTCAATCACATAATCCCGGTCTGAGACGGAATCCATGCTGTTTAACGTCGGCCCGTCAAAGCCCATGAGTTCTGCCGTATACTCCCGGTCCAGAGGATAGGTGGTTCCGGCCAGCGCCCCCGCTCCGAGCGGGCAATAGTTCATCCGCGCATAGATGTCGTGCAGCCGCCCGCGATCCCGCTTAAACATCTCAAAGTAAGCCCCCACGTGGTGCGCCAGCGTCACCGGCTGCGCCTTCTGCATGTGGGTAAATCCCGGCATGATGGTCTCCGTATTCTCCTCCATCAGCTTCAACAGCGTCTGAAGCAGCTCCCGGAGCAGCTTATCCGTGTAGAGAAGCTCCAGCCGGGTATACAGGCGCATGTCGAGCGCCACCTGATCATTCCGGCTGCGGCCGGTGTGAAGCTTCTTTCCGGTGTCGCCGAGACGAGCAATAAGGTACGCCTCCACAAAGCACACAAAAACCTCATACTCTTCCGAGATGGCCAGCCGCC
>JAJQBV010000182.1 GCA_021203115.1 Clostridiales bacterium
CGTTATAACCGCCTTTGATTCTTGCCATCTCTTTTTCCTCCTAAAACTTGATATGAACGATAATTACAGGTACGGAAGGATCTTCTTCATGTTCTTGACATTCGAAGCATCCGTCATCGTGGCCTTGCGGAGATTTCTCTTGCGCTTTGTCGTCTTTTTGGTTAAGATATGGCTCTTATACGCTTTGTGTCTCTTTAACTGGCCTGTCCCGGTCTTCTTGAAACGCTTCGCGGCGGCTCTTTTTGTTTTCATTTTCGGCATAATTCTTTCCTCCTGTATAAATACTGAACTTTACGATTTTGCGCCCTGACGTTTCTGGCTGAGCACCATGGTCATACTCCGCCCCTCCATCTTAGGCGCTTTATCCACAACGGCAATATCAGCAACCGCCTCCGCAAACTCTGTGAGGATATGCTTGCTGTTCTGCACATGTGCCATCTCCCTTCCGCGGAAACGAAGAGTCACCTTGACCCGGTCGCCCTTGGAAAGAAACTTTCTGGCAGCGCTTACTTTGGTATTCAGATCATTCGTATCGATGTTGGGAGACAGGCGCACTTCCTTAATCTCTACAGTCCGCTGCTTTTTGCGGGCTTCCTTTTCGCGGCGTCCCTGTTCGTAACGATACTTTCCGTAATCGATGATCTTGACAACGGGCGGCTTTGCATTCGGTGCGATCTTGACCAGGTCCATCTCCGCCTCCTGCGCCATTCTGTACGCATCGCGTGCAGACATGATACCCAGCTGAGCACCATCCGCAGAAACCACTCGAACTTCTCTGTCTCTGATCTGTTCATTAATCTGTAACTCGCTAATGGTTCTTACCTCCGTAAACAAAAAATGTGGACAGTCAGACCATCCACACATCAACAAAAATCCATGTCTGCCGAGTAGAAACTGACAGCGGACAGGATATCTTGCCATATTAACCGCCGGTCACGCGATTGTGCCGGGGTGAGAGTGGATACTCTGCTTTGTTTTCGCAACAGGTGTATTATGGCACAGGAAAACACCTGCGTCAAGTCATTTTTTAATTTTTTTCAGCAAATTTTTTCAACAAAAATTATCGGGAACCTGTCTCCCGATCAGACCGGTATTTCTTCATCGCCGCAAGAAAATCATAGGGAACAGCCAGATCGCCCTTACCGCTGCCGAGTCGGATCTGCGGTTTGTTTGTCCCGTGAAAATCCGAGCCTCCCGACAAAAGAAGGCCGTACTTTCCGGCGATCTCCCGGTACTTCCGCTCATCGTCTCCCTCGTTGCAGGAATAAAGAGCTTCGATCCCGTCAAGACCGACAGCTTTCATTTGTTCAATCATTTCCGACAGTGTCCGGGAGGAAATTTTATACAGGCAGGGATGCGCGAGAATCGCGATGCCTCCCGCCTCGTGAATCAGCCCCACCGCCTGCATGGGGGAAATTTTGTATCGCTCCACATAGCAGATACAACCGTCCCCGATATAACGGTCAAAAACCGTCTTCATGTCCTCCACCTGATGGGTGTCTGTCAGATAGCGGGCCATGTGCGGTCTTGCCACAACCGAATCCGGATAGCGCGCGTAAAGTGCCTCCGCGGTGATGTCAAAGCCCTGTTCGCGAAGCAGATCAATCATTTTCAGATTGCGGTTGTCCCGGTTTTCCCGGAACATGCGAAGCTGTTCCTTCAGAGCGGGCGTTTCCGGATCGATAAAAAGGCCGACCACATGGATCTCCGTATTCTCGTATTCCGTAGAGAGCTCCACACCGGGAACCGTCTCTATGCCATAGGTCTTTCCCGCTGTGACAAACGCATCGATTCCGTCGGTCGAATCGTGATCCGTCAGGGCAAGGGCAGACAGGCCGTTTTTTTTCGCTTCCAGAACCAGCTCCGCTGGCGTAAGTGTCCCGTCGGAACCGGTGGAATGCACATGCAGATCGATCGTTTTCATATCAAAGATCCCCTCGAAGACTCAGACGGACAGGAAATTTCTCCGGCGATACACTTCCGGATCACCTCGGCCACACCGCCCTCGTTATTGTCCTTTTCCGTAATATAATCCGCATGGCGGCGAATATTCTCTCCCGCGTTTTTCATGACCGCACCGATACCTGCCATGGTAATCATCGGAAGATCATTCTCCTCATCCCCGATGGCAATGGTGTTTTCATGGGCGATTCCCAGATAATCCTCAAAGAACCGGATGCCGCTGCCTTTGGAGCTGTCCGGACGGCAATATTCCAGATATTCCGGGCAGGAAAAATAACTCGTGCATTTCCCGTCTGCCCACGCCTGATGATCCCGCTGAAATCTCTCCAATGCGGCGTGGTCGTCGAGGGAGAGCAGCAGAACCTTCGGCGTCTGATAGGTCTCCAGATGATACAGGTCCGGAACAATACGATAGCCGGTGTTGGAAATCCTTGCGTAATATTCAATCTCAGGGCATTTCTGACGGGTCAGCACGCCCGTCTCCGAATACGCCTGTATATAGAGCTGATATTTTTCCGCCTCCGCGAAAAGATACCGCGCATACTCGTCCGGGAAAAGTTGCTTCGAAAGAATGGTTCCGCTGCCGAGCTCGTAAATGAGCGCACCGTTATATGCCACGAGAAAACAGCCTTCCCACGCCATGTCGAGGCGGTCGATGTGGATTTGGGAGCTGATCAGGGAACGTCCGGTCGCGATGGCGACGTAATGCCCCATGTCCAGCGCCTCCCGTATGGCATCAATATTTTCCTGCGGGATCGTCTTGTCATCCCGCAGTGTTGTTCCGTCCAGGTCAATAAAAAACATTTTTCTTTCCATATGTAATTGCCGAGAATTTTAAAATTCCGCGCCTCGCTGCCCATGCCGAGAATCGCATTTTTGATTGCGCTGTCATTTAAGTTGCCGCTCAAATCCATGAAAAACCGGTAGTCCAGCGGATCTCTGGAGATCACGATCGACTCGATGCGGTTCATATTCAGGTTATTATAAGTCAGGTGCGACATCAGATGATAGAGAGAGCCGCAGGCGTCCGGCGCCTCAAAACAGATGGTAATTTTATCCGCACCGCTTAAAGAGAGCCGATCTCTTGCAATCAGGATGTAGCGGTCCTTCGGCTCCGGACTGGCGTGATACTCTTCCAGTATGTAAAAACCGTATTCCGCGACAAGATTGTAGTTCGCGGAGACATAGCCGGACGCCGGATCCTGTACCGGAAGAAAAAGGTAGTTGACCTCCTCTTTTTGCAGGGTTTCACACGCTTCCCGCCAGCTTTCACAGCGAAGGAGCCCGCAGACTCCGGAAGCATCCGCATCGCCGCCGTCTTTGGCCGGACGGCCCGCCCACTGCGAAAAATACTGCCGCGCGGCGGCCTCGGACGTGTCAATATATGCAGCTGCCGCATGAGAAAAATCCAGAGCCCCGATCTCAACAAAGCCTGTGGGGGCGAATTTCCCGTGCTCCGTCAGGAGCTGGTACTGCTTTTTCCGGCTCATGGACATGATGTGTTCAAAGAGTTCCCGCACGCCGTGGCTTGTAAAATCCGAGTGCGCCATATCTGCCACGGCATTCAGCTTGTCATGCTCCCGCTGCGGGTCAAACACCTGCTTTCCCGTGGAAATCTTATAATCCGCGACCTGTGTGGTGAGCACCATGCGCTCCTCGTAAAGATCGACGATCTGACGGTCGATCTTGTCGATGTCTTTTCTTATTTCTGAAAGGTCTTTCATCGTATCCGCCTCCCTTTCCGCACATTATAGCACGAGACAATATTTTTGTCTCTATCAATTTACCGGCTTTTCTGTTATGCTTTGTGTAAGGCCAAAGCAGGAGGTATATTTATGGAAGGCATTGATTATCCGATCGGAATTTCTCTCGAGGAGGCAGTCGACTATATTCTCTCTCACGTCAGGCGGATTTCCCGTGCGGAGCATCTGCCGCTTCTGTCAGCCGCGGGACGAATTTTGGCGGAGGACATGATCACGGAAACAGAGAATCCGCCGTTTGACCGCTCTCCCATTGACGGATATGCCTGCCATGCGGCTGATTTGGCGGCAGCATCCCATGAGACTCCGGCAGTTCTGAAGGTAGTGGAGGAGATCAACGCCGGACAGTTTTCAGAACGAACGATACAAAACGGCGAAGCCGTCCGCATTATGACCGGAGCGGCGATCCCCGCAGGCTGCGACTGCTGTGTCCGGCAGGAGGATACCGACTATGGAGAAGCATCGGTCTCTGTTTATCAGACTGTGCCGGTACACGGCAATTACTGCGACTGTGGCGAGGATTTCCCCAAAGGCGTCTGTATGCTTCACGCGGGAGAAAAGCTTGGCTATGTGGAGATCGCCAATCTGGCCGCGACGGGCGTCGATTCGGTTCCTGTCTTTGAAAAACCGCGCATTGCGCTTTTTACCACCGGCGACGAGGTGACAGAGCCGGGGCGGCCGCTTTTGCCGGGAAAGATCTACAACAGCAACTATTATTGAAAAAATGAACATCCTTCACGGCGGCGCCCAGACCGGTGATGTCTGTGGAACTCAATACATTTTGAATGGCTGTCTTATCGAAGATCATTTTCCGTGTTAACCTCCTGTTTTCGAATCTGACTGACAAACTGTTGCAGATCCTTTTTCATAGGGTGATATGTAAATACTGTTGTTCAATCATGGCAGGCTCCTTCCCTCAGGGCGGATTATCATACGCTGCGATATATCTTTTCTCAGTATATTGTATCTGAAAGACTTAGGCAAGAAAAAATGTTCGGGATGATGAATTCCAAATCGGAATGCTGTTATTCTCAGCATCACGATAAGTGAAAACAGACCTGCTCATCTGCAGGTCTGTCTTCTAATAGGGTTCTATAAAGACATAACACAAGAGTTGTACTACGCGATACCAGCTTTTATTTTTTCTGCGGGATCAGCATAATTACAATCGCGCCTACGATATCGACTACAATAAATACCAGATACGGAAGTGTATAGCTTCCGCCGGAAATGGTCAACATCATAGCCATCAAGACGAAAGCAAGCATCCGGATCACAGAGGTAATCGGCATGATGATACTGTTTGCGGACATAAAACCCGACTTTCCGAAAGCTGTGATAATCATGGAGGAGAGGAGGTTCAGCAGTCCTCCGATTCCAAGCCCCACAAACACGCATCCGATCCACACCAGCGCGATATTAAAGGATGTGATCAGCAGCGCAAGCGCAATCACATAGGATGCAGCATAGACTACGGTTGCCCTTTTTGTTCCGACCTTTGCATCCAGCCAGCCCCAGAAATAACTGCCGGGAATCGCGATCAGTGCTGAGACGGTCATAAAACGAAGAGCCTCGGCATTGCTGTATCCCACAGACATCATGCGTGGAACAAACTGACTGACGACGCCGATCGTGACCATCCAGAGCAAGCCGTACCCGATGGAGATCAGCCATGTGTATTTGTTTTTCAGAATATTTGCAATGGAGTATCTGGCGTCATCCGGACGCAGCTCTTCTTCCGCTTTCATGGAGTCGTCCAGTTCCATGTTGTCCGGCAGAGCGCCCACATCCGCAGGGTCATTTTTTGCCCAGACAAAGGTTACCGCACCGATTATAATCGCGATAACCCCGTAGATGACAAACGAAGTTTTCACGCCGTATTTTCCAAGCAGAACGGAAAAACTGCTTACAAATAAAGCTGTACACAGAGGTGCTTCCATCGTCGCCCAACCCAAAGCGATTCCCTTCTTGCGCGGAAACCAGCTTGCGATAAAAGCAGGGCATGCCGCCGAACCAAAACCTGCCGCAAAGAAACAGATCAAAGCCATAACAACAAAATACAGCATCGGTGACGGCACTATTCCAAAGACGGCAAACAGGGCGCCGGATATAATTAACGTAATGCCACTGTTTATCTTTGACCCGATTTTGATATTTAACCGACCGAAAACGAAGCCTCCAATTAATCCTATAATGCCGGCCGGTGTCGCATACGCCAGCAATGTTGTGCTATCCCATCCGTTTAACGCGGCGAAGGCGTCCGGAAACAGATTTTGACCGTCTGTTGTAAAGGCAGAGTAGAAAAAATACAGTATCATACAATAGATAATCATACTCCATCCCCAACCACCGAAACGGCTGTCGGTCAGGCTTGTGGATAATTTACGATTTTTGTTCATCTTGATTTCCTCCCTTGTTAATTTTCTTTCGGTATTACAGGCAACAGTATTTTGGACGGATGTGTCCCATCACGATAGATGTCGTGACGTACTGTCGCATTACGGCAAATGTGATAAGGAATGTATTCCGTCTGAGCAACACAGTTTGCACCGTCCGGCAGATCCAGACAGGAGATCTCCACGCAGATCCGGTGTCCCGCCTTAAATGTATGCGCTACAGACATCACTTCTACATTGTATTCGTTGATTTCTCCCGGAACGACTTTCTTTTCCGACTCTTTTGTCAGCTTATGCCAAGGTGCATAAGGCGTGGATTTTTCCTCATCCAGCTCCCGCAGGGATGCCCGCAGCATACCTTTGGTCAGATATTTTTCCGGAAGATCCGGAATTTCCCATTCTCCCTTTCGCCCGGTGCGGTCTGAGGTATCCGGTCCAAGATCCTTTAACACCACAAACCAGTTGGTATCATCGCTGTCGATGGA
>JAJQBV010000224.1 GCA_021203115.1 Clostridiales bacterium
GATACCTTCCGCTGCCTTCGCTATCTGTCTGAACATCCGGACGGCGTGGAACCCAGCGTTATGGCAAAGGATCTTTTCATTCTGCGCCAGACAATTACATATGTGATAGACAAGCTGGAAAAGCGGGAATTTGTGGAGCGGCTGCCTCATCCCAAAGACCGGCGTCGGATTTTAGTGAAGCTGTGTCCAAAGGGCGAGAAGCTTGCAGACCGTGCCAACGCGATATCTATGGAATATCACAGCAGGATCACGGAACATTTTACTGAACAGCAGTTAATCGAATACATCACACTTCGAAACCAGATGACTCAGATCCGCGATCAGGTGCTGGAGGAAATGCTTCAGGAGCGGGAAGAACAGAGCAACTGAAAATTTTTCAAATAATTATATTATCTAATGTTCCTCTAATATTTGACTGTTATATTGTACTCACAAAATCAAAACCGAGACTTGCTTTGCAGTCATAATCAAAAGGAGGAACAAAATATGAAGAAAGTCATCAGTACCTGTTTCGGAACAACAAAAAAAGCCATTGTGTCTACGGTCTGCATTGCCGCAGCGGTCGCCGTCATCGGAGGAGCGGCCTATGCAGCCACTTCCCCGACAGGCGGTGTCGCGAACACCTCGGTAATCGGTGAAAGCCTGGCACAGAACTACGCATTCGCAGATGCCGGTGTGGATCCTGCTTCTGCGACAAACATCCTGACAGAATACGATTATGAGGATGGCCAGTTCATCTATGACGTGGAATTCACCGCTGACGATACCGAGTATGAATACTGGATCCGGGCTACAGACGGAGCCGTGATTCGCAAATCCGCGGACATCATCAACCCTGTATCCGCAGATGCCGGCACAACGGCGGATGAAGCAGCCACCACTGATACCGGAAATGCCGCAGATGCTGTCAGCGCAGAAAGTACAACCGACGCGAATGTTGCGGTCGACACGGGCAGCACAGGAACTGCGGCCAGCACGGGCAGCACATCCGGTTCTGTCAGCTCAGGCAGCGGCACAGGAAGTACCGCCGCATCTACTGCCACATCAGAAATCTCTCTGGATCGTGCAAAGGAGATTGCTCTCGCTGACGCGGGCGTTTCCGCATCGGATGTGACCTATACAAAGACAAAGAGAGATACGGATGACGGGGTTGCCGTGTATGACATCGAATTCTACACCGCTTCTACGGAATATGACTACGAAATCCGTGTATCCGACGGCGCCATTACAGACCGGAGTCAGGAAGCTTTCCAAACATCCGGCAGTCAGGCGAGTGCCGCTGCAAGTTCTTCTTCATAAACATTCGGATACTTTATCAGTTTTGATGAGTCCATGACGATTGCCTTGAATAAGGCCGGCCTTTCCGCATCGGATGTAACCTTCCAGAAAGCGATGCTGGAGCGGGACGATGGCATCATGGTATATGATATAGAATTCTATAACGGATATACCGAGTATGAGTGTACGATAAATGCCTCAACCGGCACAATCATCGAGTACGATATGGATATGAACGACTGAGCAAATCACGCCGAATAAATACCATCTGAAAAAGCGTCCGAGGGCTGCCATTATGGCAGCCCCCGGCTGTTTAGAGGGATTGAAAAATTTGATAAGCACCTATTTCTGCAAAACAAGAAGCTGCGTATATTCGCGCATATCAGCGACGGTTTCGATTCTGTCCGCCAGCTCAATAATCTTTTTCCCTGTGCTCTCCGGCAGCTTGCCGTATGCACGGAACTGATCCCAGAATTTCTTGATCAGGAATTCTCTGGAAGGATAATCGTGCATGGAATTTCCATAATCCTCGATATCCTCGAACACTTTTCCATCCTCCATCTCCACCACGACCTTCATCATGCTCTTTCTCGGCTCGCATTCAAAGGTATCCATGGTCGAATTCTCTGTAAGCTCTACCAGTTTTTCATTGGCCAGAATTGCCGGCGTCTGAACCAGATCCACACGCACCTCTCCATTTAACAGTGCACAGCAGGCTGCAAACTGGAAAGAGAATAAAGCGTTCGTATGGTTCCGCAACTGGAAAGGATTGGAGTAATAGTTGTAACGCATACTTGTACTACGATATACATGTACTTTTTTGATCCGCTCCGCATCAAATTCTCCGTATGCTTCGCTGATCTTATCATGCAGAACCGCGCCGCAGGTCGCGGCTGCCGTCGTGGGAATTCCTCCCGGTCCGCGCTTAAAGCTTTCCTCCGTGAAATAAACCTTACCCAAATCACGAAATGCCTTTTCGTACAGCGCCGGAAGCGGACTGCCGTCTGTGATCTGCTTCGTCACCAGTCCCCAATGTCCAAAATAGGGATCCTTCAGGCCGCGCCAGCCGCCCTTTGCCATTTCTGCGGCCATAATTCCCATCTGCGCACCGGCTCCGTTGTGGTATTTAAATTCCTGACTATAGTCATAATAGGATTCACCCGGATCGGTAGCATTTGTAGCCGCATAGCTGAGCGCTGTTTTCGCCTGCTGTGCATCGAGCCCATAATATCGGGACGCCAATGCCGCCGCCGCGCTGGAAACTAATAGCATGTCGGTTGGCCAGCGAACCGGCAGAGTATACAGAATGCGGGCAATCGTGTCTTCTGAAGCAATATTATTGGTGATAAAATCTTTGCCGGAGGTTCCCTGCATATCCGCCAGCGTCAGTCCCATTGGAATCAGGGTCTCTCCGCAGTGGGAGGCAATGCGATCCTCAAACACATGGAAAAACATATTCCCAAAGTCATTGGCGCGGGCGGTGATGCTGTTGATCATAACAGCATTGGGCAACGGAAGCCGTTCGCTCCGGGCAAACAGCGGTGCCTCCTCCTTTCCGCCCCAGTCGAGGAGCCGTTCAACCAGAAACTGATCTTCCGGAACGATCGCGCCTCCGAAAATGCAGCCGGTGATATCCAACAGCCGGTCTTTAAAGATTCGGATATTTTCTTCGCTCAGATCTGTATAGTCTGTCTCTACCAGATTTTTGCAAAGCAGATTGATGCCGTTTGGGGTATTAATCTCAGGATTCATCTATAACCTCTCCTTTCCGCTATAAAATATATCCGCATATGCCGAACACTACTGTCGCTGCAATAATATAGGTGGCCACGACAAACCAGCCCTTTGTAAATATAAATTTGTTGTCGACCTCGTCCCGGCTTAGCAGCAATGCCGCGTAAACCATGGCGCCGTAAGTCATAAACGCACACTGTCCGGAGAAGACGATGGCAGCGCCGAGCACCGAGGGATTGATTCCAATAGTGGTAACCATCGCGCAGGCAAACGGTACGGCAATCGAGTTCATCGTGAAGCTGACCGGCATTCCGTTCATGAAATTCGTTGTAATCGTTGCAATCGCCACAACCAGGAGAACCAGCACGATCCATGAAACATTGCCAAGCAGCGGAGACAGGAGTCCCATGATCCACTCCTTAATGCCAAGCGTATCGGATGAAATGGCATTCCCGCAGAAGGAGAAGCAGCCGATCAGAGCCACAACGCCCCACAAGGTGCTGTCTTTCAGAACCGCCGGTCCGTTGATGAAAAATTCTCCGTCCACTTTGACCAGACAAAGAACTGCAAAGATAGCGATCCAAATCCATGTGGCGGTCATTCCGTTGTAAGTGGCATAACCGGCCCATGTCTCCGGTATCAGAAGAAGCGAAATGATATACAAAACACCGGTCAGAAGTGCGCAGAGCAGAATGATCTGACGTTTGTTCAGCTTCAGGTCATCTTCTGTCATACCTTCCATAGTAGATATGTCAAATTTTGTCAGCTTGGAAATGTCGGTCTTCCAGAAAACGCGAATCAGCACTAAAAACAGGATCATAAAGACAATCCAGCACAATAATGTCGAAATCAGATAGGCGCCGTTGTCAAAGCTGAGTCCAAAGCCCTCGAGGGTTGCGGAGATAATGGCAATCGAGGATAAATGAACACCCTTAAAGGGGAGAATGTAAGCGCCCATGGCTGCCAGATATGTCCCCAAAAGCATCTGCTTTTTAAATTCCTGATCATTCTTATTTTTTGAATCAAAACCCGCTGCCTCAAATATACCGTCCAGAATAGGGAACATAATCAGAATTGTCGCTGTGGCAGTGCTCAGCAGCATACCAACGACCGCCGTGGCGCAGAAGAACATGTAAATGAATGCCCACGGATGTCCCTTACAGATTTTCATATTTAACATCTTTTTGGCGATAACAACCGGCGCGCCGGAAGCCTTCAGCGCCCCGCAGATTGCCATGATCCAGATAAACTGCTGCACCGTCGAGCTGCCAAACCACCCAGTCAGCGCATCCGACGCTGTCATGTAGCCGTGGAATACCATGGCGACAATCGCAATCACCGCGGGCCAGAAGGTCTGGTTTGTAAAAATCGTCATAATCAGTGCACCCACAAATACACCTAACATACACACGCCCATCTGAGTCAATGATGACCATGCAGGGACAACTTTTCCGAATATGAACATCATGAACAGGACAATGACTGTCCACATCGGGTACAGGTCAACTTTCTTTTTGTTAGCGATAGCCATAAATCAAAACTCCTTTCTCCATTTGTAATAATAAGGTTACTTTGCTTGTTACAGGAAACACAGCTCTGCTTTTGTCCCTTCACTATATCATACAAATTTGAATTATTCAATTTACGATATTCAACAAATCTACACATTTCTTTTTGTCTAAAATGCCGTATTGCATCTTTTCCGTATTCCTGTATAATGAAAAGTAATACAAATTCTGATTATCATGTATTGGCAAGTTAATTCCTTCTTTGTATTATGCAGCAAACAGGAACACCTCTGCAAACCGTAACCGTTTGTTGTATTCTATTTAAGGAAGGAGTTCATGCGTATGAACAATGTATATCGCGAAGAAGCACGCACCCTGCCGATTTACGCTCAGTGTGACTTGCTGGTGGTGGGCAGCGGAGCGGCCGGACATTCCGCAGCCATTGCAGCGGCACGTGCCGGCTGTAAGGATATTATCTTACTTGACCGATATGGATATTCCGGCGGAGATGTCACCGGCGGATATGTGATCATGGTTCCCGACCTCACATGGTTTGACAAGCAGTTTGTGCGGGGACTGCAGGAGGAATGGTTCACACGTCTCGAAAAAATTCCGGGCGCGGTCCGCGGTCCGCAGGGAAATCAGATCGGCAGCACCGATCCGCTCCTGATCGATTCATGGAAGGCCATTCACGATTGTGTCAGCCGATCCGAACCCCATCGTCTTGTCCGTGCCGTTTATTACGAACCGAACCAGCTCAAAATTGAGATGGACAAAATGCTGTTGGAGCACAGAGATTCCATTCGAGTCATGTATCACACCTTAGGCACCGCTCCTATTATGGAAGATAATCAGGTCAAGGGCGTCATCTTTGAGAGCAAGGAAGGGCGTCAGGTCATTCTGGCCAAGGTAGTGATCGACGCCACGGGAGACGGCGATCTGTTTTCCCAGACCGGAGCCCCCTATGCCAGCCTTGCCGACGATCAGACACGATCCAGTACCACTGCGCTCGTATGGCGTATCGCAGGAATGAATTTTGACCTGTTTGACCAGTGGAAACGCACACATCCGGATGCTGCTGCGGAACTGCGTACTCAGCTTTCCAAGGTTGCCGGATTCCGGTCGCTGCCGCTACCCACAAACCAGAATGATATGTGTTGGGTCAATAACTGGCATCCGAATAAAGACTGCACCAAAATCGCAGACCAGACTGTGACAGAAATGGAGACTCGCGATACCATGCGGGAGGTTCTGGCATATCTGAAGGAAGCGATCCCCATGGCGTTCCGCGACGCGTATCTGTACGACATCGCGCCGCAGTTAGGCACCCGATGCAGCCGTCGGCTGAAGGGCGAATATGTCATGAACGCGAATGACTGGGCCTTTGCACATCATTTTGACGATGTCATCGCCTGGCACAGCACCATCTGCCAGATTAATGACTGCGGGCCGGTGGAAATTCCCTACCGCGCGATCCTGCCGCAAAAGATCGACGGCATGCTCTGCCCGGGCCGCCATATGTCCGCGGATGATGTTGCGATCGACTGGCTGAACCTGATCCCTCAGTGCGTGGGAACCGGACAGGCTGCCGGAGTCGCCGCCGCCGTTGCATTATCTGACGGCACATCGCTGCACGGTGTGGACATTAAGAAAGTACAGGATATTCTGGTTGACCAGGATGTCCCGCTTCCGCGCAATGAAAAATTCCACGCCAAGGATCCCGGCTATCAGGAGCTGGTAGAAGAAAAAGAATACGGTCTTTACACAGACCTTGCGAAAAAAGCAAGAGAAAAGGGCGACAGCCTGAAGGACTTCCGGCAATGGTAAGCCGAAAAAAGGAAGAATCCGCAGTCCATTCCGGAGCAAACACTGCTCCGGAAGCGGACTGCGCAAAGGAAAAATCTCATTCCACAGAGGAGCCGGGAACCGATTTCTATCGCGAACTCATTCACCAACCGACTTGTCTCACGCACGGTATCTGCAACAACTGTAACCGGTGTGAGCGCTGAATATTTTGGTAGTGTCAAGTAATCTATGAAAAAAATCGAGCTTGAAAAAAGGCTCGAACGA
>JAJQBV010000226.1 GCA_021203115.1 Clostridiales bacterium
GGGTAGAATTCTCTCTGGAGGATATGGATATGTCCGGATTCCAGAAAGGTGCTACTTATGGCCAGATCAAGGATTATGTGAAAGAGCATACCGGATTGTCGGTGTCCTCTCTGTACATTGCACAAGTAAAGCAGAAGTATGGCATTATTGAACGCGAGAATTACAATAAGCCGAAGTCTGCGAAGAATAGAGGCGACGGTCAAAGGCACCATAAATTGGGGACATGCGATTGACAAACAATCTGAAGTGTTCTATCATGTACGCATACACCCTTATGTATACGAGGAGGAAATAACATGAGACAATGTATGGATGCGGAGAATCTGCATCGCAGATTGAAAAAGATAATCGGGCAGGTGCAGGCCATTGACCGGATGGTGGATGAGGATGTCCCCTGTGAAGATATTCTGGCACAGATCAATGCAGCAAAATCTGCACTTCATAGTTGCGGAAAGGTTGTTCTGGAGGGGCATATCAAGCATTGCGTGAAAGACGGCATTGAACATGGTGACGCAGACAAGACCATCGAAGATTTTACCAAAGCAGTAGAGCGTTTCGCCAACATGGGATAACCCGGCATAGTAAATGAAATTCATGAGATAAAAGCAGCCAATGATCCAGGCTGCTTTTATTTTTACCCATTGACAACCAATACCCCCATAAGTATAATATAAATACACATACCCCTATCGGTATAAGACTGGAGGAATAAAATGAAACAGGTGATGAAAAAGCTGGAGTCGCTTATGGAAAAAGGTGGCACCAAAAAGGATATTACACTGCTTGTTATATCAGGAATATTCCTGATACTCAGCCTGACAGGATGGGCACCTCTCCCGTTCGATTTGGCATGGATTTCGATTATCCTCTGCGGCATTCCCATTATTCTGGAAGCAATCATAGGGCTGGTTACGGCTTTTGATATCAAAGCGGATGTGCTGGTATCGATTGCCCTGATTGCATCTGTCTGCATCGGTGAGGATTTCGCTGCCGGTGAGGTTGCGTTTATCATGCAGCTGGGCGGGTTGCTGGAAGATCTGACGGTTGCGAAAGCAAGGGCGGGTATTGAAAAGCTGGTGCATCTGACCCCGCAGACAGCCAGAATCCTTACAGACGGAACGGAAAAAATTATTTCTGCCAGTGAAGTCCCAGTGGATGCTTTGCTCCGTGTCCTCCCGGGCGAGACAGTCCCCGTGGACGGCGTGATCATCTCCGGGCAAACATCCGTGAATCAGGCAGTTATGACCGGCGAATCCCTTCCGGTGGATAAGACGGTGGGCGATGAGGTGAAAAGCGGCACGGTCAACCAGTTTGGTGCTTTTGAGATGCGGGCGACAAAGGTTGGGGAGGACAGTTCCATCCAGCGGATGATACGGTTAGTACAGTCGGCGGATGCAGGGAAAGCGAAAATCGTAGGCGTGGCTGACCGATGGGCTACATGGATCGTCGTGATCGCTCTCTCCGCCGCCGCCCTGACATGGCTCTTCAGCGGTGAGATTATCCGTGCGGTTACGATACTGGTTGTGTTCTGTCCGTGTGCGCTTGTGCTTGCCACGCCCACGGCGATCATGGCGGCGATCGGGAACGCCACAAAACACGGATTTCTGGTGAGGGAAGGCGATGCGCTGGAACGGCTGGCGTCTGTCACTAAAATTACCTTTGACAAGACGGGAACGCTGACCTACGGGATGCCGCAGGTTATAGAGATTGAAAGCATCGATGACGGGCTTGAGAATACAGAATTATATCGCCTCTGTGCATCGGCAGAACAGCTTTCCGAACATCCTCTGGGGAAAGCGATTGTCCGCTCGTATAAAAAAGAAAATAATGATGAACTTTTTCCATGTGAAAATTTTCAGATGCTGCCGGGACGCGGTGTTAGAGCAGAGGTGAGTGGAAAAGATATTCTTGCAGGCAATCTGGAAATGCTCACAGAGAAAAAGATAGATGTGCCGAAGACTGTGCTTGCCGATGTGGATCAGTATCTGTCGAAAGGCTGTACCATTACTTATCTTGCGGTATCCGGCCGCCTGAGCGGATACATTGTCCTGTCGGATACGGTGCGTGACGAAAGCTCCGGTATGATCGATGCACTGAAAGGTCTGGGTGTGCAGCCTGTCCTTCTGACCGGCGACAATGAGAGAGCCGCCTCTTCCATAGCGGGGCAGCTTCATATTGAGGAAGTCCATGCGGACTGTCTGCCGGAGGATAAGCTGAACCGGATTGATGAGTATCAGAAAAAAGAAGAAGCTGTCTGCATGATCGGCGATGGCGTAAACGATGCACCTGCTTTGAAAAAAGCGAATGTCGGCATTGCGATGGGCGGTGTGGGCAGTGATATTGCAGTCGATGCGGCGGATATCGCCCTGGTGGATGATGAGGTAAAGGAGTTGCCGCACCTGATCGCGCTGTCTAAGCGGATGATGAAGACGATTAAGCTGAATATGACATTTTCCATGACGCTTAATTTCATCGCGATCATCCTTGCGATTATCGGGACATTAAACCCGGTTGTCGGTGCGCTGGTACATAATGCCGGCTCGGTGATTGTGATTATAAATTCAGCACTGCTGCTGAAATGGAAAAAGAAATAGAAGGAGGCTGTCATTATGAAGACATTACGGGATGTCCCGGTAGGGGCAACGGCAAAGGTGGTAAAACTTCACGGGGAAGGAGCCACGAGACGCCGGATTATGGATATGGGCGTTACAAAGGGCGTTGAGGTATATGTCCGAAAGGTTGCACCACTCGGGGATCCGGTTGAAGTCAATGTACGCGGCTATGAGCTTTCTATCCGTAAGGAAGACGCACAGATGATTGAGGTAGAATAAAGGAGGACAATCGGAAAATGAAAAATTTCGTACTGGCGCTGGCCGGGAATCCGAATAGCGGAAAAACAACTTTGTTTAACGCATTGACAGGCGCAGTCCAGTTTGTAGGAAACTGGCCTGGCGTAACCGTTGAAAAGAAGGAAGGCAAGCGGAAGTGATACGCATGATCTTTGACCGTTATATTCGCACAAAGCAGATTGAAGCATTGCAGGTGCAACTGCGGCAGGCATTGGGGACAAAAACACGGCTGGAGCGTCAGATGGACAGCCTTGATTTTACAGACAAGTATTATGACCGAAAAATATCGGATTTACAGCGCCGGTATGATGAACAGTATGGTAAGATAGAAGAAATCGAGATTCAGATAGGTGATATCCAAAATCAGATTCGGAGTATCCGGCAGGAGAAAATCTCTGGCGATAATATCTATCTTAGCGCATACTTTCCAGATAAAAAAGATATGCAGATTTAAACTCTGTATATTTCCGCCGGGTCAGATAAGCCGTAAATTGATCGCCGCAGAGATGGATCAGGGAATGATCGAAATTGGATATATGGGCGAAATTTACAATAAAACTGCGGTGCGGCTGGAAAAAAGAGTTTGACGGGAGAATCTGCATCCATTTTGACACGGACTGGATGGATTCATAATCTGTTTTCATGGTACGGACAAAGACCTTCTTCTGCACCGCTTCGATGCAAATGATCTCACTTGCCGGTATCGAATAGACATTATGCTTGGTCTCCACCGGTACTTTGAAAGTGGCAGTGCTGTATACCCGCAGTGCGTCTTTCAGGTTGAGGAAGAGCCGTTGTTTTTCCAGCGGCTTTGATAGATATCGGAATACATTAAAGCGCATCGCTTCATCAAGATATTCGGAATATGCGGTAATGATAATTATGAGAACATTTCGGTTGGCTTTTTTTAACTCGTTTCCTGTAAAAATGCCGCTGACTCCGGACATTTCCACATCAAGGAACACGATATCCTTGGCCGAGGAGTCGTTTAAAAGCGCTTCCCCGCTGTGAAAAGTAATAATATTCGGGCAGTTCAGGCGGCTTTGTTTGAAAAATTCTTTTATATATTCTGTCAGATGATCGATGAAAATCTGGTCATCGTCACAAATAGCGATCTGCATTTTGGTCCCTCCGTTTTTAAGTGCGGAAATGATTTCTTTATTATACCGGGTTTTTCAGCGTGATAATGGTATGGAATGTATGGTCATCCTGAGAGTAATAGTATTCTGTCTCTCCTTCATATTTTTTTACGATTCTTTCGATGATCCGGATGCCGTACCCGTGCAGCAACGGATCTTTTTTGGTAGATACGAGCCGGTTGCTCTTGTCCGGAAAAGGGGTTTGCCGACAGGAATTTTGTATTGTGATCATGGAAAAAGCCGTGTTTTCTTTTCGGGAGACGGATAGTTCAATGCCTGCATCCGGTATTTGTGAAGCTGCTTCCATGGCGTTGTCCAACAGGTTGCAGAACAGGGAAGTAATATCGTCTTCTTTTAGAAAACTGACGGAATCATTTCTTATATCTGCATGGAAGGAAATACCGGACTGATCGCAGAGGTTCAGATAGCGGCACAAAATGGTATTGAGTAGCTCGTGACTGCAAATCCGTGCAGTTTTTTTGAATGCTGCGGAGTTGGTAATGCAGTCTATATATTCGGCCACTTTTTCCGATTCACCATTATTGTTCAATATGGCGATGGATTGAAAATGATTCTTGATGTCATGGATCAGTTGGGCCTGGTTTTCGTCCTGCCTGATAAGCATTTTATAATAATTAAGAGTATCGGATTCTTTTTGCAGGGATAAACGCAGGTCTGTCATTTCCATACTTTTGTTCTGGATATAGTTATTAATTTCCCATATGATCAGGTTCAGCGCCAGCAGAAGGATGGAACTTATGGAGATCATAACATCCAATGTTTTAGGTATAGATACTTTGCTGTGTAAAATAGCGAGGGTATACATGATAAATATGGAAACCGCGGGTGTGGCGATGAGCATGAACCAGGATTTGTCGAACCGGATGGTTGTTCTTCCGGCTTTGCTCCAGAGGTGGATCAGGAGGAGCATAATAAAGAAATAAACGAGTTTGGTCAGTACGGCAGCCAGCCAGACCTGAGAGGATGACATATCTAAGAACGGAAAAGTGATCCGGTAAGGGACAATGCCGACAATAATTAATTCCGCAATAAAGGAAACGGATGAGGCTATGGCTGCATGAAACAGGGCAGTCTGCCATTTGATATTGTATGCCAAAATCAGGTACAGGAAATTGCATATTATAAAAGCGATGCCGTTTATCACCATACTATTGACAAATGAGAGCAGGAAAAGAATCCCGTATAGCGCAATCGCCAGCAGAACACAGAGATACTTTGGATGTTTGCTTTTAAAAAGGGCAGAAGCATACAGCAGAAAAATAATGCCTTCTGCTGCAAAAATAAAAAAGTAAAGGATCCAAAGCACCATAATAAAACCTCGTTTCATTGCATTCGGAGTCAGTGGAGAACCCCATGTTTATTATAGTAATTGAGGAAACTCTTTACAAGAATTTCTGCTGCCAAAAATAAGCGTTTCCTGTCGTTTCGTCTGTATCATATTGATTTTGAGAATAAAGTTGCTATATTGAATGAAAAAATAAGGAGCGGATATGAGAGAAAAGCTTATTTTTATCATAATTACGATTTTTTGTACAGGGGCAGTCAGCCTGATCGGCTGCGGCGCGGCAGACTTATCCGATGAGACGGCATATTTTGACGGAAATGAACATTATCATCCCAGCAGAAATTATATGACATCGGAGGGTTATTATTTCATGGATGAGAACAGTATGCTTCATTTCTTTGATTTTGCTTCTCAGGAAACGGTTTACGTCTGCGATAAGCCGGAGTGTCCGCATATTTCGTCACACGAAGGCGGTAACGGCACATGCAATGCGGAGATCGACGCGATCAGCGGCATCACGGTATATGGAGGCTTCGTTTATTATATTGCGGAAGGCGACGGGTATAATGAGGCGGATTTGCGGAAAAGAGATACGGACGGGAATAACGACGAGAAGGTAGCCACTTTGGAAGGGGAAGCCGGTTCTTCGGCTGCCGCATGGTTTTATCGGGACATTGCACTTGTACGGGTCAGCACGGCAACGAGTAAGAGCTTTGATGCCGAGACAAAAGAAAGTGAGAATCAGGAGACCAGACTCTATCGTGTGGATTTGAAAACCGGGGACACGAGCCTCCTAGACACTTCTTCTCTGGGGGATATATGGGCCGATGTGTTTGTTGTCCATAAGATGGAGGATGGGAAATTTTACTACTACTCTCAGGAGACCGATTCTTATTATATTTATGATACGGAATCCGGGGATGTTTCCAAACGGGATGTCGCATGCACAGCAGATTTCACACGGGTTATTTATGGGAATGATGGGGATTATTGCTATATAGCCTTTGCGGGAGATTTCTGCTACGGATTTCGGATCAATGGGGAAAATACGGAACTGATTCGAATGGATATAGAGACGGGGGAGGAGGAGATTTACTTTTCGGGTGTGGATTCCTATCCGGAATTCAGTTGTTTTGAAACTTACCAGGCGATCTATGATTATGCGGACGGTACCTACTATGTTTACAACATGGAAACCGGTGAATTATGATATGCTCCCCATATGGTAGACATTGAAAATATTCAAAATCTACTATATGA
>JAJQBV010000242.1 GCA_021203115.1 Clostridiales bacterium
GTCCCCAAGGACGGCCACATCGCCATCTTTGACCGGACATGGTACGGCCGTGTCATGGTGGAACGGATTGAGGGATTCTGCACCCGTGCGGAGTGGCAGCGCGCCTATCAGGAGATCAATGAGATGGAAAAACAGTTCGTCGACCACGGCGCCATTGTCCTGAAATTCTGGCTACAGATCGACAAGGATGAGCAGGAGCGCCGCTTTAAAGAGCGGATGGAGACCCCGGAAAAACAGTGGAAGATCACCGATGAGGACTGGCGCAACCGCGAAAAGTGGGATGAATACGAGAAGGCGGTGGATGAGATGCTGGTCCGCACCTCCACGATGGCAGCTCCGTGGATTATTGTCGAGGGAAACAACAAATATTACGCCCGCGTCAAGGTGCTGCAGACCGTGGTGGATGCCATGGAGGCGCGGCTGGCAAAATATCCGAACGCGTAATCTTGTTGCCAAACACTTCAAAATTTTGTAGAATAAACGGGTTATGAAAAATTCAGAAAAAGACACTACACAATTTCAGAAAAAGGACATGCTGTTCCTCTTTATGCGGGGAGCAAGCGGCTATTTTGTCTGCGCGATCCTCTTTGCCTGCCTCTCCGCGCTGGCAGACATGATCCGTCCGAAAATCATCGAGTACACGGTGGACGGCATTCTGGGCAACAGCGCAGATTCGATTCCGGATTTTATTCTGTCGTTTTTTGCCGGGCGAGGCGGTCTCGCATGGCTGCGCTCCCACCTCTGGGTACCGGCGTTGGCCGTCATCGCCGCCACACTGGTTGCGGTCGCGCTGCGCTACATATACGAGATGTGCGTGGTCAAGGGAGGAGAAAATTTTGTCTGCAATATGCGCGACCATCTTTTCTCCCATCTGGAGCGCCTCTCCGCGGACTGGCACAGCTCCCATCAGACCGGCGACATTCTCCAGCGGTGCACCACCGATGTGGAGGAGGTCAAAACCTTTCTGTCAGAGCATTTTGTCAAGCTGTTTTCCATGATCATGACCATCCTTCTGGCGCTGGTCTTCATGTTCCGGATCCAGTGGCAGTTAGCGCTCATCGCGCTTGCTAGCGTGCCGGTCATCGTCGGCATCTCCTTCTGGTTCCACAACGGCATCGGCAGAGGGTTTAAAGACTGCGATGAGAGCGAAGGCGTCCTCTCCACCATCGCGCAGGAAAACTTAAGCGGTGTCCGCGTCGTCCGCGCCTTCGGCAAGGAGCGGTCGGAACGCGGAAAGTTCCGGACGCAGAACCAGATCGTGACGGACAAGTGGGTCGATCTCGGCCGGTTTATGACGATTTTCTTTTTCTTCATCGACTTTTTAAGCGGACTTGTCCTGCTGCTGACTCTGGCTGTCGGCACGGTCATGTGCGTCCGCGCAGACCTCACCGTCGGAGCGCTCCTCGCGATGATCTCCTATGTGACGATGCTGCTGCGCCCTGTCCGTATGCTCGGACGCATCCTGAGTGAAATGAGCAAGACCGGCGTCTCCATCCAGCGCCTCTATGAGATTATGTGCGCCCCTCTGGAGGAGGACGCGCCGCAGAGCACGGAAGCGCCCATGGACCGCGACATTGTCTTTGACCATGTCAGCTTTTCCTATCCCGGCCAGCCCGGCCTGCTCCACGATATCAGCTTCACTGTTCCCGCGGGCACGACTCTCGGCATTCTCGGCACGACCGGGAGCGGCAAGAGCACGCTGATTCAGCTTCTTACGCGGTTCTACGAGCTTCCGCCGGAAAACGGAACAATCACCGTAGGCGGCGTGGATATCCGCAATATGCCTGCCGCATGGGTGCGGAAGCATATCGGCTATGTGATGCAGGAGCCGTTTCTTTTCAGCCGCAGCATTGCCGAGAATATCGCGATCACGCAGGGGCAGCCGGACGAAGCTCATGTCCGGGAAGCAGCGGATATGGCCGCGCTCTCCGCAACGATCCGGAACTTTCCGAAGGGATACGATACCTATGTGGGTGAGCGGGGCATGACGCTCTCCGGCGGGCAGAAGCAGCGCGCCGCCATCGCACGCGCCCTGACACAGAATGCGCCCATTCTGGTCTTCGATGATTCCCTCTCAGCGGTCGACGCGGAAACCGATGCGCAGATCCGCGGTAATCTGAAGAAATTTATGGGCACGGCGACAGTAATCCTGATCAGCCACCGCATCACGACCCTGATGGCTGCCGATCAGATTATCGTCTTAAAGGACGGCCGGATCGTGGATTCCGGGACGCACGAAGAGCTGATTGCACGGCCGGGGCCCTACCGTGACATCTATGATATTCAGGAGGCGAATGAGTGATGAGTGAAAAAAGCAATGAAAAAATCATCCATCTGAAGTGGTTTGGCCTCCCGCAGATCTGGGATCTGGTAAAGGCACACAAAAAAATGATGCTGGCCGTTCTGATTGCCATGGGACTCAGCAGCGTCATCGACGTGATCCTGCCGCTCTTCCAGAACTACGCGATCAACCATTATATCGGGGAACAGACGCTGGACACGCTCCCTGCCATGGTCACTCTCTATGTCGTTGTCCTCCTGCTCTACGGACTGGTCAACTCCATCGGGATCTACTATGCTTTTAAGGCGGAGGTTGTGGTGGACCGCGATATCCGGCAGAAATGCTTTGACCATGTGCAGACCCTGTCATTCAGCTATTTTAACCAGAACAGCACCGGGTATATCCACTCCCGCGTCATCTCGGATCCCAACAAGATCGGGATGATCATCAGTTGGGGATTGATGGATGCCTCGATCACCATCGTCTACCTGATCGGCATTTTCATCATCATGTTTTCCCTGAATCCGGTGCTCGGCGGCCTGCTTCTGATCGTCCTGCCTCTGGAAATTCTGGCGACCGTGTATTTTTCCCGCCATATCACCCGGGAAAACCGCGCGGTGCGGGAAATGAACAGCGTCATCACCGGCGATTTCAATGAGGGAATCACCGGGGCAAAAACGATAAAATCGCTGGTCATTGAAGACCGGATGCAGCGGGACTTTGAACACGACACCTCCTCCATGCGGGCGGCCTCCGTCCGGGCGGGGCGCTACCGTGCGCTCTTCCGCGCCGTGATCGTGTTTTTCTCCAGCATTGCCCTCGCGCTCGTACTCTGGCGCGGCGGAATCCTGAACACGAAAGGGCTGCTCCTTCTCGGAAACATGGCGGTGTTTATGAACTATGCCACCTCCATGAACGACTATGTGCAGGATCTGGTCAATGTCATCTCCGAGCTGATCCAGACACAGGTCAACGTGGAGCGGATCAATACCCTGCTGCACACCAGATCCGATGTCTCCGATACGCCGGAGGTCATTGAAAAATACGGGGATACCTTCTCACCGAAAAAAGAGAACTGGGAACCGCTGCACGGCGATATTGAATTTAAGGATGTGACATTCTGCTATCCGGACGGGGAAGAAAAAGTGTTGGAGCACTTCAATCTGAAGGTGCCGCAGGGCTCCATGGTCGCCATCGTCGGCGAGACCGGTGCGGGCAAAAGCACGCTGGCCAATCTGGTCTGCCGCTTCTATGAACCGACCGAAGGGCAGGTGCTGATCGACGGGCGCGACGCCCGGGAACGAAGCCAGCTCTGGCTGCACAGCCACATCGGCTATGTTCTCCAGACACCCCACCTGTTTTCCGGAACCATACTGGACAACCTGCGCTACGGGAATCCGGATGCCGACATGGAGGAGATCGAGACGGCGGTTCGCCGCGTCCACGCGGACGGCATCATCGCAAACATGGAGCACGGCTATGAAACTCAGGTAGGCGAGGGCGGCGACCTGCTCTCCACCGGGGAAAAGCAGCTTTTAAGCTTCGCGCGGGCGCTGCTGGCCAACCCGCAGATTCTGATCCTCGACGAGGCCACGAGCAGCGTGGACACTCTGACGGAGAAAGCCATTCAGGAGGCCATCGTCACCGTGACAAAGGGACGAACCAGCTTTATGATCGCCCACCGCCTCTCCACGGTGCGGGATGCGGATGTGATTCTGGTCATGCGGGACGGAAAGATCGTGGAACAGGGCACACACGAAGAACTGCTGGCAGCACAGGGGTATTATTACCGCCTGCACCGGCAGCAGTTTGTGGAGGATGCGGTGACGGCGCATCTGGGATAAGGATTCTTTTATTTTTTATAGAGGGGCCCTACTCTTTTCGTTTAATAACAACTGAAAAATCACAACTCGTACCAGATGATTTCGTTTGCCTCGAGATGGACGTCATAGCTGCTGCCGTCCCCGCGGTAGACGGTCGTATCCTGCGGTTCGTAGGTGTTGTTGACGACGCAGTATTTTCCGTTTTTCACGTAAGCGTGGACATCGACGTTGCAGTTTTCGGAGTACCATTTTTTCAGGTTTTCTTCGTCGCCGCAGCTCCAGAGGATGCTGCGGTAGAGGATGCGGCTGTTCTCAAAGGAGTAGGGCAGTCCGCTGATGTAAACGGCGTGTCCGGCGCCGAAATCGTGAACGGCCATCTGCACCTCCTTCTCGCGCTGAACCAGAACCGTGGTGTTCTCCAGCGCGTACATACTCTTTTTCCCTTCGCCGAAGTCCACCTCGTGACTGCAGTCCTGCAGGATAAAGTGATCCTCGTGGTTTTCCCAATTATATTTATCATAGTTCAGAGTGAAACCGGTCTCTTTCTCCACGCCGAGAATATTGGCCAGTTGGATGTAGCGGCCCTCGTGCTGATGCCCGGTGGGCTCACCCACGCCGATGAATCCGCCGCCCTCGTAGACGAAGCGTTTGACGGCCTCCGCAATCACAGGGTCTGTCCACTCCGCCCCACCGGTGTGCGCCGTGTCTCCGTCACCCACATTGATAATGACATCGATATCCCCAAGCAGCTCCGGGTCATTGCGAATATCGTCAAAGCTGATAAAGCGCACGTCCAGCGGCGCGCCGCTCAGCGCCTCGATCACCCCGGCATAGCTGTAATTCTGTTTCTGATAGAGCGCGTGGTGTACCATATGGCAGCCCCATGCGCGCATTTTTCCCCAACTGTTTAAAACCGCAACCGTCTTCGCGCACCACGGCGTTGTCCCCTTCGCGTTCTCGTAAAGAAGGCGGAACTCATCGCAAACACTCTCGATGTAATCCAGAAAATCCGGGAACTCACAGGCCAGCTTCAGATATCCGCCGTATCCGATCCGGTCGATCGGTTTCCGCAGGATCGCCCGCCGGGCCGTCACCCAGTTGACCTTGGCCTCCTTCACCGGATCCCCGCCCTCGTGGAAGGTGTCCGGAAAAAAGTACGGCAGGAACCGCCCCTCGCGGTAACGGACGCCCTCAACATCACTGATGAGGCGAAGCGTTGAGCCGTTGCCCACACTGCCCACCAGAGCATCAATTCCGATCCCGGCAAACTCCTCCATAAAAGGCTCCGTGCCGATCCAGTGGTCGCCCAGAAACATCATGGCCTCCTTGCCCTCCTCATGGATAATGTCCACCATCTCCTTGGCGAGCTTTGCCACCTCACGCCGCTGGAAAGCCTGAAAATCCTTGTATTCTTTGGACGGAATGCGATACTGGTTGTTAAAATACCCCTGATCGATAATGTACTCCGGCCGGAAGGGATAGCCAGCCTCGCGCTCGAACTGCTCCAGAATATAGGGGCTTACGCTAGCCGAATAGCCGTACCAGTCCACATATTTTTCCCGCGCCAGCTCATCAAAAACCAGCGTGAACTGGTGGAAAAAGGTCGTAAAACGGATGACATTCACATGCGGGTTTTCCCGGCAGAATCTGCGCAGCCGCTCCATACTGAAGGCGTGCGTCTTCGGCTGGCGGACATCAAAGGTGATCTGATGCTCCACATCCTTCCAGTCATTGACGACCGCGTTGTACATGTGAACCGGATCCCACATGATGTAAGCCAGAAAGCTCACCGTATAGTCGCGAAACGAAATGGCCGGATCAATCGTCACATCGCCGGAATCCTCGTCATAGGACCAGTCCTGCACCGGCACCACCTCTCCCGTCGTGCGGTCGATCACCTCCCACCACCGGCGGATGTCGTCACGGCAGTTCACCGCCAGCATCTCCGGATAGATCCCCTCCATCAGATGGATGGACAGCTTCTCCTCAACCGCCGTGCGGAATTTTGTCATAATATAGCACTGCTGAATCTCCTCCGGATGCGCCTTCGCCCACGCGTTGTCCTTCCGGATCGTGTAATAGGTAGCGTACACCTTCGCGCCCACCTGCTTTAACTCCTCCGGATAGTCTGTTCCGTCACAGTCGCGGATGGCATCCGCGCCCCACCGTTTCAGCAGTTCCAAAGTCTCCGGAACCACATCCATATCTGTCGGTATCGTCACCTGTCCTGTCAGTTTCTTCGCCATTTCTCCTCCTTTTTCCGCTCCGGTGCATCGTTCCGTGCAGTATATCTCTCACCCATGATTTTAGCGTATAATTTTCATCGCGGCAATCAGTTTTTCAGAAAGCCGGATAAAATCTTATAAATGGAATATATTTTGAAAGGTTAAAACAAATTTATTATTCTGAATAATTTCACATGATCGGCAGATAC
>JAJQBV010000001.1 GCA_021203115.1 Clostridiales bacterium
GCTTGGAGCGATTCTTTAACTGTACTAACTGTCAAAGACGGGATTTTATTACAGAAAAACGAATACTGCAAGAACTTATTACGAACTGCAGCCGAAATCTTATGAATTATTTTTGAATGCAACTTGCATTTTGCCCGCAGGCATTATTCATCACATTGTTAATATGTGTTTTTAATGCGGAAAATGTCTCTTTGCTCAGCGTATGCTCGATCTTGCAGGCGTCGTCCTCCGCGATCTGTTCATCCACCCCGAGGAACACCAGCCATTTTTTCAGCAAAAGATGGCGCTCATATATGCTGGAGGCGATCTTCATACCCGCGTCCGTGAGTGTGATAAAGCCGCAATCATCCATATTAATATATCCGTTCGTGCGAAGATTTTTCATGGCCACGCTGATGCTGGGCTTGGAATAATTCATCTCTGTTGCAATGTCAATCGACCGCACGACCGGCCGGACTTTGCTCAATTTTAAAATACACTCCAGATAATCTTCCGCTGACTGATGGATCTGCATAGAGACATCCCTCCTTTATTTTTCCAGATTCGCAAACTTTGTATACTGCGGCAGCCATATCAGATTTACCGTGCCGATCGGGCCGTTCCTCTGCTTGGCAATAATCAGCTCCGCAATCCCCTTGTTGTCCGAGTCCTTATTATAGTACTCGTCACGATAGAGGAACATCACCACATCCGCGTCCTGCTCGATCGCGCCGGACTCCCTGAGATCGGAGAGCATCGGCCTGTGGTCGGGGCGCTGCTCCACCTGGCGGGAGAGCTGCGATAAAGCCAGCACCGGAACCTGAAGCTCCCTTGCGATCTGCTTTAAGGCGCGGGAAATATCCGAAATTTCCTGCTGGCGGGAATCCGTTCTCCTGGAACCGGACATCAACTGCAGGTAATCGATGACAACAAGCTTTAAATCATGCTCCAACTTATACTTCCTGCATTTGCTGCGCAGCTCCGAAACCGTAATCCCCGGCGTGTCATCAATGATCAGATGGGAGCTGCCGACCGTCCCCGCTCCCTCGATCAGCTTTTCCCAGTCGGAATCCGAGAGGTTTCCGTTGCGGAGAAGCTGCGCGTCCACCCGCGCTTCCAGAGAAAACAAACGATTTACTAGCTGCTCCTTAGACATCTCCAGACTGAATATGGCAACCGGAAGCTGTTCATGAAAGGCCACATACTGGACGATATTCAGCGCCAGCGCCGTTTTTCCCATCGAGGGCCGGGCAGCCAGCAAAATCAAATCCGACTTCTGAAGCCCGGACAGACGGTAATCCAGATCTGCAAAACCGGTGGGAATCCCTGTCACCGTCCCCTGATTTCTGGACGCCTGCTCAATCCGGTCAAGAGCCTGCAGAACCACTTCCTTAATCGGAACATAGTCGCCGCCCATCTGGCTCTGAAGGAGATGGAAAATCCGTTTTTCCGTGTCGTCCAGAATCGCATCCAGCCCGTCCTGTCCCAGATAGCACGCGTCCGCAATCTCCTCCGTTGTCCGGATCAGCCTGCGCAGAACCGCTTTGTCCCGGACAATCTGGGCATAATAGCGGACATTGGCGGAAGTGGGCACCGATGTGATCAGGTCTCCCATGTACTCCAGGCTGCTGATCTCAGGCGGGACAGATTTCTCCCGGAGCCGGTTCTGCAGCGTGATCGTGTCAACCGCCGCTCCTGCATTGAAGAGCTCGGCGATCGTCTCAAACAAAATGGCACACTGCTGGTGATAAAAATCATCCTTATCCAGCATCTCCGTCGCTGTCAGGATGGCGTCCCTGTCCATCATCATGGATCCGATCACGGACTGCTCCGCCTCCAGGCTGTGGGGCATGATCCGTTTTATCAGTTCTTCCTCCATGGTATATCCTCCGTCACTTCCCGCCTTGTCGCAGACACATCAGGCTTCCGTCACCTTTACCTTCAGCATCCCCGTGACCTTCGCATGAAGCTTTACCGTGATTTCATAGGTTCCCAACGCCTTGATCGGCTCCGGTAAAACCATTTTCTTGCGGTCAAGATCAAGCCCCAGCTGCTCCTTCGCCGCTGCCGCAATCTCCTTCGCGGAGACAGAACCAAAGGTGCGGCCGCCTTCCCCGGCACGGATCTTCACCTCAACCTGCTTGTCCTTTAAGTCTTCCGCCAGCTGCTTCGCATGCTCCAGCTGCTGCTCCGCCACCTTCTCCGCGTGCTGATTCTGCAGCTTTAAGTCATTCATATTCTTTGCGGTCGCCTCAAGCCCCAGTTTTTTGGCAAGGATCACATTCCTTGCATACCCGTCGCTGACCTTTACGACCTCACCCTTTTTCCCGAGGGATTTCACATCCTGCAATAAGATAACCTGCATCCTTCTGCCTTCTTTTCTTCCCGCTTACCGGTCCAGCATCTCATCGAGCGTATTCTCAATCGTCCTCCGGGCTTCCAGAACCGTGCATCCGGTCAGCTGGGCTCCTGCGGAATTCATATGTCCTCCGCCGCCCAGACGCTCCATGATCTGCTGAACATTAATCTCATCAATCGACCTTGCGCTGATATATATCTTTCCGTTATACTCCGTGAGGACAAAGGATGCCTTAATCCCGGTGATATTCAGCAGCTCGTTCGCCGCCTGTGCGCAGGCCACGGTCGGGCTTTCGATATTGTCCGCCGGGCAGATACTGACAGCGTAGGATCCGCGGTACACCTCTGTATGGCGGATCGCCTCTGCCCTGGCCTTATACGCGTTCATATCGTTCCGCATCATCTTGCGCACCCGCGTTGTCTCCGCCCCGCAGCGGCGCAGATATGCCGCCGCTTCAAACGTCCGCACGCCAGTCTTGGTCATAAAGTTGCTCGTATCCACAAGAATGCCCGCGTAAATCGCATCCGCCTCCGTAGCGGACAGCTTAATATCCTCGTCAAAGTACTGCAGAACCTCCGCAATCATCTCACAGGCGGAGGAGGAATAGGGCTCGATGTAGGAAAGATCCGTATTCCGGATCACCTCCTCGCCGTGGCGGTGATGATCAAACACGACAATCGTCCGGGCTTTCGTGAGCAGCTCCGGGCACTCTGTATAGGAAGGCCGGTTGGTATCCACCACGACCAGCGCCGTCTGGCTGTTAATCTCCTCCAGCGCATCCTGACAGGAGATAAACATATCCTCCGGATACCCCTTCTCCGGAACAAAACACTCCCGGAACGGACGAAGCGTCGTGGTGACCGTATCCAGAACGATCTGCGCCTGCTTCCCGAGCTGCCGCGCCGCGCAGAAAATACCAATCGCCGCCCCGAGGGAATCGATATCCATAATATGATGCCCCATGATGTAAAACTTATCCCGGCTGATCATGATCTCACGGAGGGCAAGCGCCTTCACACGGGCCTTGACCCGCGTGGTCTTGTCCACCTGACGGCTGGCGCCGCCGTAATAGAATGTCTTATCCTTTGTCTTGATTACAGCCTGATCGCCGCCGCGCCCCAGCGCCAGATCGATCGCCATGCGGGAGTAGCCGTAGTTTTTCGCGTAATCGCTCCCGACATCGCCGATGCCCATGCTGAGCGTGACCGCCATCTCATTGCCCACCTTCAGGGACTTGACATCCTCCAGCAGGCTGAAATTATCCTGCGCCATCTCATCCAGCGACTTATGTGGGAACACGATAAAATACTTATCATTCTCCGTCTTCTTTACCAGGCCGCCCTGTCCGGCAAAATATTTGTTTACCTTTCGGTCCACCAGCGCAACCAGAAGAGACTGCTTTACCTCCTCCACGCTGTCTAAAACCTCTTCGTAATTGTCAATATACACAAGCGCAGGCACCATCTGCATGTCCTGCTTCTCCTGCAGATACTGATGCTGCAGCGTCTCGTCGAAGAGATACATGATCGTGAGGAACTGATCCGATTCGTCGGTCTCCAGCCCCGTACTGTTCTCGATCATCTTTGAGAAATCGATCCGTCCGATACTGGCACGGAAAATCCTGTCATCCTTCGTGACCTGTACATTGAGCTGGGGCTCTTTGCTGATCCGCTCCTTTGTGATCTGCGGGAAAATACCCGTGATGGAAGAATGGTAATTCCTCGCCTTCCCCGTGAGCTCGCAGAACTGCCGGTTCATCCACATAAGCCGCGCATTCTGATCCAGAATCGCGTAGGGCACCTCGAACTCATCCAGAAGACGGCGCTGTATCGTGCCGTAATGCGTCGCGAAATCGATCATCTCATTCAAAACCGTCCGCCTGCTCCTGCGGAAAAAGACCATCATCAGAGCAAAATATACCGCAACGAAAAAGATACTCCAGAGCCCGGCCGTCAGATTGCAGAAACATATAATGACAGCCAGCGCCGCAAACGGCACAGTCAGCCAGACCGGCAGCATAATATATGTTTTTAATCTGCCCTTCAGCTTTACCTCAGCACCCATAACAATTCCCCGTCCAAATCAGATAACTTACCGATTAGTATAACATACTTTATCAGAAGTGAAAAGGATTTTCTTTCCAGAGTTAGCGCTTGCTAATCTCTCGGTATAAGAAAAGGGCCGCCCGCGGCGAACCCCTTTTCCTCTCATCCTATTCATCCAGATAAAATACGCTGTCAGCCCGATTCTCTGAATCCAGCAGTGAATCGTAAGCGATACAGTTGTATGTGTGCAGAAGATCCGTGTAAGGCGTCGTCTCATCAGAGGCATAATAAACGCCCTCGGAATCCACATAGCCGACCGAGCTGATAACCGGAAGCGACTGATACAGCACAGACAGATACTTGTTATACTGCGTCTGCGGCAGCCCCGCGACCTGAGACAGCAGCGTAGAGAGATAATTTACACTGATATTCTCCACCTCCGCCTCCTCAATATCGTAGTTGGCCCAGATGATAAACGGCGTCTCATACCGGCTCATCTCCTGCTCCGTCGTCAGATTATCCAGACTGTCCACCCCCATGAGCTCTTCATAGAAATCATCTCCCAGAGACGGATAATGGTCGCCGAACATACAGATGATCGTCGGTTCATCCACCTCAGAAAAATACTCCACCAGCTCCTCAAAAGCGGAGTCCGTCTCCTTCACCAGAGACAGATAGCGGTTGGCCTTTTTATATTCCGTGGACAGATTGGTCGCGTAGATCTGCTGGTAAAAGTTCGAGTAGGAAACCGTGTACCCGCCGTGGTTCTGCATGGTCACGTTAAAGATAAAGAACGGCTCATCCTCATCGCTCTCCTCGTACATCTCCTCCACCATCTTATAATCATAGGAATCACTGATGAACCGCCGAAGCAGCATCTCATCGCCGTCCTCGTACCGCTCCTCCAGCAGCGCCTCATACTCAAGCACACTGTTATTCGCCTTGTAGGTATCGATAATATCCTCGTCAATAAAATCTTCGATGCTGACAAAATCATCAAACCCCAGCAGCGGATATACCGTCTCCCGGTTCCAGCCGGAGCCGTAATACGGGTGATATGCGGTCAGGGAATATCCGAGCGTCGACAGCGTTGATACCAGCGACGGCGTCTCGTCCTTCAGGTAGGACTGATATACGTTGCAGCCCGCCGGCAAAAATGAGATTGAATTGCCTGTCAGTGCCTCATACTCGCTGTTGCTGGTGCCCGCACCGAAGACCGGGACTGTCACATAGCCTTTGATCGTATTCTCCGTCAGGCTGTTGATAAAGGGCATATATTCCTTATTGGTTTCAAGATCGCCCAGATGGCTCAGGTCAGACCACGACTCATTCATGATAAAAATGATATTCGGGTACTCCCCGTCTGCCGACGCCGTATAATCATTTTCTCCGGTGAGAATGTTGATCGAAGTGTCGCTGTCCGGATCAACCCCCGCCTCCGCGAGCACCTCTTCCAGAGAATCCTCCACACTCGCCGCATCATATCCCGAGGGCTTCTGCACGATCAGATACTTCGTGTTCAGGCAGAAATTAAAGAACGATCCCGTCTTGTGATATCCTCTGGCCTGGTTCCAGAAATCCGGCTTATACCCCGTATTGGTGGAAAAATCCGTAAAGAAAAAGGAGATCAGAACCACCGCCAGATACCCCGCGGCGGCAAAACGCGAGAGCAGCTTAAACTTCAGCTTTTTCGGTTTTACATTCACGCTGTGCTTGTTGATAAGGTAGATCAGGAAAAAAATAATCGACCCCAGAATAATATTCCAGCTCAGCTCATAGGTGTATCCGTCGGCCACCTCCATGCCGGTGCCGATGGTCACAATATCCGAGGGGATAAACGGCGTCCCGCGAAACAGCTCGACAAAATAGTTGATCAGCGACCATACAAAGAGCGCAATGTTCACAATGAGACCCGTCATGTGATACCTTCCCGTGATCAGCCAGAAAACCAGGTAAAACACCAGACAGGTCATATAGTTGGCGAGACCGGTTTTCACCGTAAAATTCCAGATATACTTGCTGTTAAAGCACTCCACCATCTGCATAGACAAAATCGGCATCACAAAAAACAACACCGTGTTCGCAATCATCTTGAACTTCTGCTCCACCGAGCATATC
>JAJQBV010000004.1 GCA_021203115.1 Clostridiales bacterium
ATTATTTACCCATGGTATCGCCGACGATACGCGCACATTTACGGTGCGGTTTGTCCGGACCGTTGTTCAGCTCGATCATGGAATAGAGGACACGCCGCTGAACCGGTTTCAACCCATCTCTGACATCCGGAAGTGCTCTGGCCGCGATCACGCTCATGGCGTAATCGATATAGGAGCTTTCCATCGTTTTCTTTAAATCTACATCGTGGATCTGATCAAAAATCTTATCGTCCATACTTTATTCTCCCTAAATGTCAAGATTGCTGACATATTTTGCGTTTTCCTCAATAAACTCTCTTCGCGGCTCCACCTTATCTCCCATGAGAGTCGTAAAAGTGAGGTCAATCTCAGCCGACTGGGCGTCGTCCATCGTCACACGGCGCAGAATCCGCTTCTCCGGATCCATCGTCGTCTCCCAGAGCTGCTCCGCATCCATCTCCCCCAGCCCTTTATACCGCTGAATCTTATTGTTGGAATCTCTGCCGACCTCCGTCAGAATCTGATTCAACTGTTCATCGCTGTAAGCGTACCAGACCTTTTTATTTTTCTCCAGCTTATAAAGCGGCGGCTGTGCGAGATAAACATATCCCTGTTTGATCAGCTCCGGCATAAACCGATAAATAAATGTCAGCATCAGGGTGCTGATATGGGCACCGTCCACATCCGCATCCGTCATGATGATAATCTTGTGATAGCGCAGCTTCGTGATATCAAAATCCTCATGAATCCCCGTGCCGAACGCAGTGATCATAGCCTTGATCTCCGCATTTCCGTAAATCCGGTCAAGTCGTGCTTTTTCCACATTTAAAATTTTACCCCGCAGTGGAAGAATCGCCTGCGTTGCCCTGCTCCTGGCCGTCTTGGCGGAACCGCCGGCGGAGTCTCCCTCCACGATAAAGATCTCACAGTTTCTCGGATCCTTGTCGGAACAGTCCGCCAGCTTACCCGGAAGGGACATTCCCTCCAGCGCAGTTTTCCTCCGCGTCAATTCTCTGGCTTTTCTCGCCGCTTCCCGGGCACGTTGCGCCAGAAGAGATTTTTCACAGATGGTTTTCGCCACCAGCGGATTCTGCTCCAGATAATAGGTTAACTGCTCGCTGACAACACTATCGACCGCTCCTCTGGCCTCGCTGTTTCCGAGCTTCTGCTTTGTCTGACCTTCAAACTGGGGCTCCGAAATCTTTACGCTGATGATTGCCGTCAATCCCTCACGGATATCCTCTCCGGAGAGAGCAGCCTCGTTATCCTTTAACAGCTTTTTGCTCCGCGCATAGGCGTTAAACGTTTTGGTCAGGGCATTCCGAAAACCTGCCATATGGGTGCCGCCCTCCGGCGTGGTGATATTATTGACGAAACTGAATGTGGATTCATTGTAGGAATCATTGTGCTGCAAAGCCACCTCCACATAAACATCATCCTTTGTCCCCTCACAATAAATCACATCCTCATAGAGCGCCTCCTTGCTGTGATTCAGATATTGGACAAACTCTTTGATTCCGCCCTCATAATGAAAGACATCCTCTTTTTCCTGACCTTCCCGACGGTCCGTCAGAGTAATTTTCAGACCTTTCGTCAGGAAAGCCATCTCACGGAGACGCTGTTTTAAGACATCGTAATCGTAGACCGTTTTCTCAAAAATACTGTCGTCCGGACAAAACGTGATTTTTGAACCGGTTTGTTCCTCCTCACAATCTCCAACCACCTTCAGATCGTATATCGTATGGCCGCGCTCATATCTCTGCTGATAAATATGGCCGTCACGGCATATCTGAACCTCCAGCCAGTTGGAAAGTGCATTGACCACGGACGCACCCACTCCGTGAAGTCCGCCGGACACTTTATATCCGCCGCCGCCGAACTTTCCGCCGGCATGAAGAACCGTAAACACAACCTCAACCGCCGGTTTTCCGGCTTTATGGTTGATGTCCACCGGAATTCCTCTTCCGTCATCAATCACCGTGATTGTATTATCCGCATTAATGTACACTTCGATTGAATCACAAAAACCGGCGAGCGCTTCATCCACCGCATTGTCTACAATCTCATAGACCAGATGGTGAAGACCTCTGGAAGAAGTGCTTCCGATATACATACCCGGCCTTTTTCTGACTGCCTCCAGACCTTCTAAAATCTGTATCTGATCTCCACCGTATTCTGTATTTACATCTGTGCTCATTCGATTCCTCCTGATTTACTGTCTTTACATGTTCCGTTTTCTATATAAAAAATCTTGTTGATCTGAAATCTGTTCTTTACAAAATCATCCAACCCCGTGCAGGTAATAATCGTCTGTACATCTCCAATGCTGTTTAACAGGTAATTCTGTCTTCTGCTGTCCAACTCCGACAATACATCATCCAGAAGAAGTACCGGCGTATCATGGATCATTCCCTTTACAAAATCAATTTCCGCCAGCTTCAGGGAAAGCGCAGCTGTCCTCTGCTGCCCCTGGGATCCGTACCTGCGGATATCCGTTCCGTTGACTTTAAAACAGATATCATCCCTGTGCGGACCACAGGACGTCATGCCGATTCTTTTATCCTTCTCGACAGAATTTTTCACCTCATCCTCAAAATCAGCAGCATCACATCCCGGCTCATATTCCAGACAAAGAGTCTCTCTTCCTCCCGATATCCTCTTGTGAATCACTGCGGCAATCTCATTGAACTGATTTATAAAATTTTTTCTCTGTTCTATCAAGCGCTTCCCGTAACAAACCAACTGTTCATCCCAGACGCAAAGCGTTTCCTCCAGATCCGGACGATAATACAGATCCTTCAACAACTGATTTCTCTGCTTCAAGACGCGGTTGTAATGCGACAGATCATTCATATAAATCCGGTCAATCTGACTCATCTCCATATCCAGAAATCTTCTTCTCCGGGAAGGTCCGTCCTTGATAATATTGAGATCCTCCGGAGAAAAAACAACAATATTCAACATTCCGAACAGCTCTCCCGCCCTTCGGATCGGCACCCGGTCAATGGCAATTCCCTTGGCGTTATTCTTTTTTAAATGAATATCAATCTGATGCTCAATTCCCTTTTTTTCCACGAAGGTCCGAATATGAGCCTCCTCCTCCTCAAAGAGAATCATCTCTCTGTCCTTGCTTCCCCGGTGAGACTTTGTCGTGCCGCTCACATAGAGAGATTCCAGAATGTTCGTCTTTCCCTGCGCATTATCTCCGTAGAGAATGTTTGTCCGCCGGTCAAAGGAAATATGAAGTTCCCTGTAGTTTCTGAAATTTTTTAATTCCAATGATTGAATGATCATTTGCCAATCTGATAACTTTCCCCGCCGAAAGTAAACACATCTCCCTCTTTCAGCTTTCTTCCGCGGCGAAGATCAACTTCTCCGTTTACCTCAACCTCTCCATTCTGGATCACTTCTTTTGCCTCCACACCGGAGTCCACACAGCCCGCCAGCTTCATTGCCTGTCCGAGCTTGATAAATTCATCTCTTATTTTGATTGTTTTCATTTTCCTCTCTCCGGCTACACAGTGGCAGCGTTAAAATTGACAGGGAGAATCAGATAAATATAATTGTTATCCTCATCCCGGATAAAACAGGGAGCCTTCGGATTCACCATATAAAGGGTAATCTCCTCATCATCAATCACGCGGAGCGCATCCATGAAGAACTTCGGATTAAACCCAATCATGATATCCTTTCCCTCTTTCTCGATCTCCATCTCTTCATCCATCGATCCGACAAAGGAGCGAATTTTCAGTTCCATGGATTGATCGGTTATATTTAAGATGATCGGCTTTTTATCTCCCTCGCGCACCAGCAGCGTCGCACGGTCGATACAATCCATAAAATCTCTCTTATTTACCCTGACTTTCGTCTCATAATCGGAGGAAAGCATCTGATCAATGTGAAAATATTCACCCTCGATCAATCTGGAAACAACCTTTGTCTGATCAAACTCGAACAAAACATGATTCTGCGTAAAATAGATATCCGCCATATCATCCGCTTCACCGGTCAGAATCTTGCTGACTTCCTGCAGTGTCTTGCCCGGAACAACGACCTTTCTCGATTCATATTTCTCCTTCATCTCAATATTCCGGATGGAAATGCGGTGTCCGTCCAGAGAAACCACGCGGAGTCTGTTCTCCTGAATTTCAAACAATTCTCCGGACATCATCCGGTTATTTTCATTATCCGAAATGGAGAAAATCGTCTGCCTCACAACATCCTTCAGTGTATACTGTGAAACAGAGACCGCTTCATTTTTCTCTACATAAGGAAGGCGGGAAAAATCTTCTCCAGATCTTCCGACGATATTGAACACGGCTTTCTCGCATTTGATGGTTGTGCGGAAAGAATTATCCGACTCTATGATCACTTCGTTGTCCGGAAGCTTCCGGACAATCTCCGAGAAAATCTTTGCATCCAGTGCAATGATTCCTCTTTCCGCTATTTTTCCGTCAACAATAGTCTCAATGCCGAGCTCCATGTCGTTCGCCGTCATTGTAATTTTTCCGGCAGAAGAGTCGATCAATATACATTCGAGAACAGACATCGTTGTTTTGGAAGGCACGGCCTTGGATACGATATTTACTCCTTTTGCCAGGTCTGATTTTGAACAGATGATTTTCATGTAGATAACTCCTTTCCGTGAAAAAACTGCGTGAAACGCATAAATATATATAAGTAATTCATCTTCATCTTCTTAAGGGGTGTGAATAAGTGGAAAACTCCTTTCAGCCGTCTCATTTTCTGAGAAAAAAATTATTTTCCCGTGTGGAAATCCGGAAAAAAGAATCTGGATAACCGGATGGGAAACGTTTATAAAATGAAAGTGAGTTTTTGTGAGAAAATTTAATCCTTTCAAAATCCACATGATTTGGAAAAAATCCACATTCTCATCCACATATTATAAACAGCTTCATCCACAATAAGAGAATAAAGTTACCAAGGCTGTTATATATTAAGGAAGAAATCCGTTCAGTTCGGGTTAATTTTTTTCCGGACGGTCTCGACGGTTTGCTGGAACGTCGAATCTGAACTGATGTCATCCGTGACCTGTTTGATTCCGTGGATGACGGTAGAGTGATCTCGTCCTCCCAGAAGTTGTCCGATGGAATCAAGCGGCAGATCGGTCATGTTTTTGCAGAGGTACATGGCAATCTGACGCGGTTTTGCGATATCTCTGCTTCTTGATTTCGATATAATCTGGTCTACCGTGATGCCAAAGTGCTCCGAGACAACCTCCACGATAAGATGGGGAGTGATTTCCTTCGGTTTATCGGGGGAGATGATGTTCTGGAGCTCCTCGATTGCAATATCCAGCGTGATTTCCTTGTGAACCAGATTGGAGTAGGCGATCAGCTTGTTCAAAGCTCCTTCCAGTTCACGGATGTTGGATTTGATGTTGATCGCTATGTAATTTAAAATATCATCGCTTAAGGAAAAACCGTCCTGTTCTTCCTTTTTGCGGAGGATTGCCATCCGGGTCTCATAGTCCGGAGAGCCAATGTCCGCCAGAAGACCCCACTCAAAGCGGGAACGAATGCGCTCCTCCAGTGTATCCATTTCCTTCGGAGGACGGTCACTGGACAGGATGATCTGTTTTTTGGCTACATGAAGCTCGTTGAACGTGTGGAAAAACTCCTCCTGTGTGCTCTCTTTCCCAATGATAAACTGAACGTCATCGATGAGAAGGACATCAATGCTGCGGTATTTTTCACGAAAACGGGTCATAGCCGTGTTATTTCCGTTACGGATCGCTTCGATCAGTTCATTAGTAAACGTCTCGGAAGAAACGTACAGTACCTTTAAATCCGGATTGTGAGACAGGATAAAGTGTGCAATGGAGTGCATCAAATGTGTTTTTCCCAGTCCGACTCCTCCGTAGATGAAGAGGGGATTGTAGATATCCCCCGGTGATTCGGCCACAGCAAGGGATGCGGAGTGGGCGAACCGGTTATTGTTGCCGACGACGAAGGATTCAAAGGTATAGTAAGGGTTTAAGTTGGAACGCTCCGCCTCCTCCGTCATGGGAACCTTTTTGGAAAGGGGAGAGGTGAGCTTTTTCACCTCATCCGGGAGGACAAACTCAATCTCGTATTCCTGACCGGTCACCTCCGCGACGGCTACCTTCAGGGGAAGATAAAATTTCTTAGTAATATAGGAAAGAGCCAGTTGTTCGCTGGAAACGAGAATATAAACGCAGTTGTCCTTCACTGCGCACACCTCCGGCGGCTTTAACCATGTATTAAACGATATATCGGTAAGATCGTGCTCCTCCTTGACCGTTAAAAGTATTTCTTCCCATTTTTGCTTAATCAATTCCATCTAATCTATCCGTTTTCGTATAGAGTAAATTAGCGCTAAAAACCTAACCTATATAATAACTCAAATTCATTCTCTTTTCAATGAAAATCGGCAGTCAGTTTTT
>JAJQBV010000010.1 GCA_021203115.1 Clostridiales bacterium
CCCTTGCGAAGTCATTTTTGATATGCTAGTATGATAATACTCATAATCAAATAATCCATTACAAAAATCTGGCATCGGATCAATAGCAGAAAGGCGGCAAAATTATGAAAATTCTCATGTTAAACGGAAGTCCCAGAGCCAACGGCAATACTTCCATCGCACTGGAAGAAATGAAAAAAGTGTTTGACGCAGACGGCGTGGAGACAGAAATCATACAGGTCGGCAGTCAGGCAATCCGCGGCTGCATCGCCTGCGGATATTGCTATCAGAACGGGAAATGTGTCTTTGATGATATCGTAAACCAGCTTGCTCCCAAATTTGAGGAGAGCGACGGCCTTGTCATTGCAAGTCCCGTTTATTACGCCTCCGCAAACGCCACGCTCATCGCCTGTCTCGACCGCCTGTTTTACAGCACAGGATTTGACAAAACCATGAAGGTCGGCGCCAGTGTGGCGGTCGCGAGGAGAGGCGGATGCTCCGCCACATACGACGAGCTGAATAAATATTTCGGAATCAGCGGAATGCCGATTGCCTCCAGCCAGTACTGGAACAGTGTCCACGGACGCGAAGTCGGGGAAGCCTCGCAGGATGCGGAAGGACTGCAAACCGTTCGCACTCTGGCCCGCAACATGACATTCCTCATGAAAAGCATCGCGCTCGGAAAAGAGACATTCGGCCTGCCGGAAAAAGAAGCCCGTGTCTCCACACACTTTATTCGATAGTATTCCATAAAGAAAACCACACAGAGGCCGCCGAAGACCTGTGTGTGGTTTTCTTAATTATACATAATACTGCGCCTGCGCATTCCAGAGCGCATAGTATTCTCCGCGCTCATCGGCTACCAGATCATCATGCGTTCCCTGCTGGACGATCCGACCTTTCTCAAAGACTACGATCTCATCACAGAACTTACAGGAGGACAGGCGGTGGGAAATATACACGGCGGTTTTGTCCGTGACAATCTCATCAAACTTGCTGTAAATCTCCGCTTCCGCGATGGGGTCGAGGGCGGCGGTGGGCTCATCCAGAATGATAAAGGGTGCGTCTTTATACAGCGCGCGGGCGATGGCGATCTTCTGTGCCTCACCGCCGGAGACCTCCACGCCCTCTTTCTCCAGATCCTTATAGAGCCATGTGTCCGGCGTATATTTCCCGCCAAATCCGGCGTCGTCCAGGGCTTTCTGCACGCGCGCCCGGTCATAGTCGCAGCAGGCGGCCACGTTTTCGCCGAGCGGCAGGGCGAACAGCCTGAAATCCTGAAATACAACGGAAAAGATTCCGATATAATCCTCGTAGCGATATTTGCGGATGTCAATGCCGTTTAAGAGGATCTGTCCCTCCTCGGGGTCATACAGGCGGCAAAGCAGCTTGATAAAGGTCGTCTTGCCGCTCCCGTTCGGCCCGACGACGGCGAGGCGCGAGCCGACGGAGAACTTCAGGTTCACATGGCGAAGTGCGTACTGTTCGGTTCCGGGATAGCGGAAGGAGACATCTTTAAACTCAATCTCGTATTTCCGGTCGGAGCGCTTTTCCGTGGTCAGGCTGCCTTGATACATTTTGGTGGGAATGTCCAGAAATTCATAGGTTGTTCCCAGAAATTCCCCGTTGATCCGTATCTCGGCGACCGCGTCCAGCAGCGCGGAAATTCCGAGGAAAAACTGGGTAGCTGCACCCACATACTGCGTGATCTCACCGACGCCGAACGCTCCGCCCCACGCTTTCAGGCATACGAAGAGGTAGACCAGGCCGACGGCTCCCATGGAGAGCCCCGCGGAGGCGCCGGTAAAAAGCCCCATCGGTCCGCGGGACGCTTTTCCGATTTCGGAATCCGCGGAAAACATGTTGGATCTGCCGAAATAGACGCTGCAGATATTCTCCTGCTGGCGGTATATGCGCATGTCCGATGCGCGATCATGCTCCCTGATGTTGAATCCGAAAAATCCGAACAGGCGGTTGCCGAATCTGGCTTTCGGGGTATAGTCTGACAGGTACTGCTGTCCTTTGCTGTATAAAAGAGGAACCAGTACGGCAATGAGCAGCAGCGCCGCCAGGACAGCGACAGCGGTAAGCGGCGAGTTTAAAAAAGCCAGAGGGCTGTCTGCGGGAACCCTTTGCAGAAACATGGTAACAAAAAGCGCCATGCCTCCGACGACCTGCACCACGCCGGTAACAAAGTCATGTTCAAAAATATGAAACGCCATGTGGATGCCGTAGCCTGTGTAATTTTCATTTTGTCTGATCTGACTGAACAGGTCATAGACATACTGGCGGTCGATGTCCGCATAGTCGAGGCTGGTCATTTTTTCCATGTAAACCTGCTCATCCATGCGGTATACCACATCAAGTGAATATTCTTTCCAGCGGCTGCAAAGCCCTTTTGCCAGCTGCAGAGCGGCCTGTGTGATCAGAATCAGTAGCACCCATTGAAGCAGGGTCTGCAGATCCCGCTTCCCAGCCAGCTCTGAGATCAGTTGTGCGGAGAGCCAGACGGTGGCCAGCGGCGCAGCCACCCCAAAAACGGAGGTCAGAGCGCTGGAGATAAAGACAGACGGGTACAGCTTCCACCAGATCCGCCACGCGCGGACATTTCGTTTCCATGCTTCCCGATAGGTCAGTTTCATTATGCTGCGCCTCCTTCCTGATAGTATCGGCTCTGAATGTCAAACAGTTTCGCATAGCCGCCGCCTTGTGCCAGCAGCTCTTCATGCGTGCCCTCCTCCGCAATGACGCCATTCTCCATATAGAGGATGCGGTCACAGAAACGCGTCGAGGCCAGGCGGTGGGAGATAAACACGGAGGTCTTTCCCTGACTCATCTCGTTGTATTTGAGGTAAATATCGTTTTCCGCAATCGGATCCAGCGCTGCAGTGGGTTCGTCCAGAAGCAGGATCGCGCCGTCCTTATACAGGGCGCGGGCCAGCATCAGCCGCTGCGTCTCTCCGCCGGAGAGCTCCACGCCGTCCTCATAAACCATGCGGCCGATGGGCGTCGCGGTACCCTTCGGGAGAGAGGAGGCTTTCTCTGTCAGCCCCGCAAGAGCAAGGCATTTTTTCACTTTTTCTTCATCAATTTCATCAACAGTCTGCGCGACATTGACGGCGAGACTGGCCTCCATCAGCGAAAACTCCTGAAATACAGCGGAAAAAAGGTCATAGTATTCCGGGCGGTTAAACGAGCGGATATCCGTTCCGTTCAGCGTGACAGTGCCTTCCGTCGGGTCAAGGAAACCGCAGATCAGGCGAACCAGCGTGGTTTTCCCGGCACCGTTTAAACCGACGACGGCTATTTTCTCTCCGGGGTGAAGCGTCAGGTTCATGTCATGAATAATCTCCCTGTCCGATTCGGGGTAGCGGTAGGAAACATGGGAAAGGCGTATCTCGCAATCGCTGTCCGGCTGCGCCGGGATCGGAACACCGCCGGTAAAGCGAAACGGCTCCGGCCAGTTTAAATATTCCATAACCTGGGAGATTTCCAGACATTCTTTATAGAGGACGGAGGACTGTTCCAGAATCCCCGTGATCCATTCGGTAAAGCCGGAGATCGCCGCGAAGTAGAGCAAAAACTGTGAGGCCGGAAGTCCGTCTCGCAAGGTCAGCGCGATCAGGAAGACATATGCCGCGCCGTTTCGGAGAAACGAAAGAATCAGGTCTGCCAGAACAGAAAGACAGTAAATTTTCTCCCTCCTGTACAGAAATCCGCGGTACAATGCAAGCGTCTTGTTCCACAGCTCATCCAGCCAGCTTTTCAGGCCGAAGATGCGGATGTCCTTGGCGTAAGCCCGATCTGTGGAAACCTTATAAAAATACCGTGATCTGTGGATGTAGGACGCCTGCTCTTCTCTGTGATCATACCCCCATCGCTGTACTCTGCGGTTCACCAGCCAGCCAGCGACGGTTGTCAGGACGACGATGACGAGAAGCAGCGGGTTTAAGTCTGAGACAAAAAAACAGGTAAACACAGAATCCGAATACATTGGTTAACACCAGACTCCATGTTTTCCAGCAATTTTCAGCAGGACGATCGTTGGCGCTGCAGGCATCATAGGCCTTTTCCTCCATTTCAAGAAAGCGGGTGTCCAGACGGTTCGGATAGGAGGTATTACCTGATTTTACATTCAGCTGCCGGATAATCTCTATCCGCACATCAATCCGCGGGAACATGGCTCCGACGGTCAGGTAATCTTTGAGGCCGGAGCAGAGCACCAGAATGGCCGTAAACAGCCCGATGGTTCCCAAAAGAGCCGACAGCGAGACGGCCGACTCCACCTGCCGGAGGATCATGGGCGCGACAAGCATCTCCGCCACAGATTTTCCGGTGCCGAGCGCGGCGATCAGGATGCAGACGGTGACGACGCTCTTGCGGGTGTGCCATGCGTTTTTCAGCATGAAAGCCATGCACTGCCAGAAATTGTAGGTTGGTTTCGTTCGTTCTTTTTTTATTCGATTCACCTCTTGAACCTACATTAGCACGAAAATTCCCTTGTGGTATGTCTTGGGGATGAATTGTATCCTGTGAGGGACGAATTGCGTTATCGTCACATGGTAGGCAGCAGAATTTCCGTCGTGAACGCCCCATCCTCGGAATTGCGGCTGATATACCCCTGCAGACGCTCCACAATGGCGTCGATGCGCACTAGCCCGAAACCGTGCCCCTCGCCTTTGGTGGTGGAAAAAAGTCCATTTTGCTTCTTTAATTTCTTTCCGGAGGTGAAATTGGTAAAGGAAATATAGAGCTGCGTGTTTTTCATATCCATGTAGACCCGGATCAGACGCTGATCAGCCGGCAGGTCAAGGCTCGCCTCGATGGCGTTGTCGAAAAGATTCCCGATGATACAGCAGAGATCCAGCTCGCTGAAATTCAGCTTGACGGGAATCTGCGCGTCCGCGATAACCTGAATATCCCGGGATTGCGCCAGAGAAATCTTGGAATTCAGGATCGCGTCCGTCATGGGATTGCCGGTCTTGATGACGGTATCGACGGTATTTAAATCCGTGTCCAGCTCATCCAGATACCGGCAGACCGCCTCCCAGTCGCCACTCGCGGCATAAGCCTTCATCGCTTGAATATGGTTGCGGTAGTCATGCCTCCACCCGCGGATCTGGCGGTACATATTCTCCACCTCCGCATAGTGCGTCTCGATCAGCTCCTGCTGATATGTGGAAATCTGCTTGTCGATTCTCTTGGATAAAATACCCATTACAACTCACCTCATCTGTATAATCGCCCGGTTCAGCCCCTCATAGGCGCCCCGCGGCAGCGGCAGAACAACCTCCCCTGCCAGATAAATATCCGTCCGCGTGACGCGCCGCACCTGCGTCAGATTTACAATGGCGGAGCGGCCCACGCGGTAAAAACGATCGTCCAGCTCACGCTGTAAGTCAGAAAGCGTCATCTTCACACGGACATCCTCTTTTGCGTGGATGGTAACATAGTTGAGCTGCACTTCCGCATAGATAATCTGCCAGACCGGCACGCGCACCGTCTCGCCGGACAGATCAAAGGTCAGAACCTTCTCATTCTTCTTCAGCTTCTCCGCGGCGCGGTTCAGCACGGCAAAAAACTTCTCCTTTTTCAGCGGCTTCATCAGGTAATGGAGTGCCGCCACCTCATAGCCTTCCGCGATGTAGTCGGAGTAGCCCGTGACAAAGACGATCTGCAGAGTCTCATTGTCCTGCCGCAGCCGTTTGGCCAGACTCACGCCGTCCATGTCGCCCATCTCAATATCCAGCAGGAGGATGTCCCACTGTTTGTCCGTCTCATAGTAAAACAAAAAGCTCTCTGCGGAGGGAAACTCCTCGACCCGCACTGAAGACGCCTCTTCCTTTGCCCAGAGATCGATCAGGGATCGTATGTATGTCCGGTCTGCGGCCGAATCGTCACAGATCGCAATGCGGTAACTCATGTAAAACACCTCCCTGCCGCTATAGCGACATTTCTTCATCCTCTGCGATGTGTCAAATGCTTCTTAACCGCCCTCCGCCTCAGGAATTCAAACCACTTCGTCAGATGCCGCATGACGGATTCCTCCTCAAAGGCAAAGACCGCGGCGAGAAGCGCACACCGCGCGGAAATCCCGCTGATGGCGAAAAGTTCGTTGAAAAACACTGCAAAGAATATCATCGCCGCGATACAGCCGAAAAGGACGCCAGCGCGGTATTTATTCAGCGGTTCACAGATCCGGTACAGGATCAAAAAGCCCACCACGGACAGAAGGAAGGTGCTGGCGACACTCACATCCTCCGCGGGAAGATTGAAAACATTTCCCAGCACGACCATGGCCGCAATGGAGAAGAAAGAGGTCAGCGCGGCGGGCAGCGACCGGAGCAGCACATCGAGCAGGAAGCGGATATTTTGTTTTCGCTCGCTGGACTCAA
>JAJQBV010000063.1 GCA_021203115.1 Clostridiales bacterium
CATATAGTAGATTTTGAATATTTTCAATGTCTACCATATGGGGAGCATATCATATTCACTGTTTTTGTACTGTTTCGGCGATATCCCCGTCACCTTTTTGAAAATGCGGGAAAAATAGTACGGATCCGTATAGCCCAGGTCCTGCGCAATCTCATAGATATACCGATCTGTAGTCCGCAGAAGCCGGCATGCCTTCTGCATCTTCAGCCGGATAAAAAAATCCATGGGCGAATGCTGGGTATGTTTTCGGAAAATGACATTCAGATAGCTCTGAGAAAGGCCGGACTCCCTGCTGAGCCCTTCCAGTGTCAGAGCTTCCCCAAGATGTCCGTACATATAACGGATAATCTCTGTCATATGACGGCTCTGCTCCCGGACATCCCCGGTCTTTTCCCTGTCATAGGTCTCCGCAAGAATCAGGGAGAGTACGTGAGAGATGTAAATAAAATTACCCAGCGTGTATGTCCCGTCCAGCGCGTCAAAGAGAAGATTGAAAAGATCGCGCATCCGATTTGCCGCGCGCTCTGAGGCAAATCGGACAACGCGGCAGTCTTTCAACGGGAAAAATCCGGCATCCTCCCCCTTAAAATGTACCCAGAGAATACTCCACGGATCCTCCTCGTAGGCATAGTAAACATGAGCGGCATATCTGGGAATGCAGAAAGCCTCGTTTGCCCGCAGGGTATATGTCTTTCCCTCTACACGAATCATCCCCTTCCCTTCCATGCAATAGAAGAAAATATACTCCTCTATGCCATCCGTGCGCTCCCGAAAGTGGCGGTCAGCGCGGGGGAAAAATCCGACATCCGTCAGATACAGACGACGGATCTGCGGGTGCGATACATATTCCGAAAACGACTCTATGGGGAGAACAATCAATCGCTCGTCCTTAAATCTATCCTTTTTCCATCCATTGAAATCATTCATGGAAAAACTATAGCATTGAAGTGTAAGATTGTCCATCTTTTTTTCGGATATTCCATTCCGCAAACACTGCGTCAGAGCTAAAATAAGATCACAATACAAAACCACGCGCAAGATCAGAGCCATTCTGAATACATGGCGGCAGGAGGATTTTATGAATTTAGAAAATGCCGTGAATCTCTGGGAGGAGACCGTAACCATCCCCACATATCCGGTCGGCAAGCCGGAGAAAAATCCGCTCTTCATAGAAAAACGGGCCTATCAGGGCAGCTCCGGGAAAATCTATCCTCTGCCAGTGACGGAGAATCTCTCCGATGAGAAAAAGGATGTAAAATACCGGGCGGTTTTTCTTGAAAACGAATACCTGAAAATCATGATCCTGCCGGAGCTGGGCGGACGGATCCAGCGGGCATATGACAAGACAAACGGGTATGATTTTGTCTATTACAATCATGTGATCCGCCCCGCGCTGGTGGGACTTGCCGGTCCGTGGATTTCCGGAGGCATCGAATTCAACTGGCCGCAGCACCACCGCCCGACGACCTTTATGGCAGTTGACTACACGCTGAAACAGAATGCCGACGGTTCCGCCACCGTATATCTTGGCGAACCGGATCGGATGTACGGGACAAAGGGCATGGCGGCGATCTCCCTATACCCTCAGAAAGCCTACATCGAGATCCGCGGTCAGCTGTACAACGGGACAGATCTGCCGCAGACATTTCTGTGGTGGGCGAATCCGGCGGTTCCCGTAAATGACTGCACCTACTCGGTATTTCCTCCGGATGTGAACGCCGTGATGGATCACGGGAAGCGGGCGGTCTCCACCTTCCCCATCGCGACCGGAGAATATTATAAATGGGATTACTCGGCGGGCGTTGACATATCACGATATAAAAACATAAAGGTTCCGACCTCCTATATGGCGGCACACTCGGATTTTGACTTCATCGGAAACTATGATGAGTATCGGGAGGCAGGACTCCTCCATGTGGCGGCTCACCATATCGCACCGGGCAAAAAAACAATGGACCTGGGGCAGCGGAGATTTCGGCAGAATGTGGAATCAAAATCTGACAGAAACAGACGGACCGTATATTGAGCTGATGACCGGCGTCTATACGGACAACCAGCCGGATTTCACCTGGTTAAAACCGCAGGAAGAGAAAACATTTGTGCAGTATTTTATGCCCTACAAGGGCATCGGCCGGGTCGGAAACGCGACACGGGACGCGGCAGTAAGCCTGTCGCGAGTTGACAGCCAGCTCATGGAGCTGCGGGTCTATGCCATCGGCCGCTATCCCGACGCCCGGATCGTAATCTTCCGGAAAGACAGTGAATGGCTGCGCTTTTCAAGAGACCTCGGCCCCGAACAATGTGTACGGGAGACATTCGAGGCGCCGGGAGAGGATGCCGACTATCGGGTCGAAATCCTCGGAAACGGGAAGACGCTGGTGACATACACCCCGTTTGTGCCGGAGGAGACTCCTGTTCCAAATCCGGCAGACCCTATTCCGGCTCCGGAACAGATTCCGACGACGGAGGAACTCTGCCTGGCCGCACAGCATCTGGAGCAATACCGCCACGCGACACGGGAGCCTGCGGACTATTATCTGGAAGGACTCTCGCGCGACGCGACGGACATCCGCCTCAACAACGGCTACGGCCTGCTGCTTCTGCGGCGCGGCAGGGTCAGTGAAAGCATCCCATACTTCGAGGCTGCAGTAAAAAAGCAGACCCGCCACAACCCGAACCCTCACACGGGAGATGTCTGTTTCAACCTCGGTCTTGCACTGGACGCAAGCGGACAGTCCGACGCTGCATACGATGCGTTTTACAAAGCCACATGGAGCGCGGAGACGAAAAGCGCTGCCTTTTATCATCTGGCCTGCCTGGAATCGCGAAGAGAAAACTATGACACAGCACTGCAGTTCACGGAAAATTCTCTGGTACAGAATGCGCACAGCAACAAGACACGGGTGTTAAAATCCGCCATGCTGCGGCATCTCGGCCTGCCGGCAGCGGAGTTTCTGCGGGAAAGTCTGTCGATCGACCCGCTCAATCTCGGTTGTCTGTACGAACAGTCTGCGCAGGACGGCGACCGGGAAAAATGGGTCGGCACCATGCGCGGCGAAGCGCACAATTATCTGTCGCTGTCCTTAGATTACATGCAGTCCGGTCTGTACCCGGAGGCGCTGGATATCCTTCAGTCCTCGCCGGAACAAAACCCTCTCTGCCTGTACTATCAGGGCTTTGTACTGGATCGGATGGGTGAGGAAAACGCCGCACGGAAACGCTTTACGGCTGCGGAGATGATGGATTCGGACTGTATTTTCCCAAACCGGGCAGAAGAAATCGCCATTCCGAACCGTACAGCAGAAATACTGAAAACAGCGCCTATGGCACACTATTATCTGGGCTGCCTCCTCTATGACAAAAAACAGTATAAAGCCGCTATCCTGCACTGGAAACAGGCCATAAGAGAAAAAGAAGACCTTGCCCCGGCATACCGCAACCTTTCGATTGCTTATTACAATAAAGAAAACAATATTCGGAAGGCCATGCAGGCAATGAAAACCGCCTGTTCGCTGGACGCGGAATATCCCCGCATCTGGCTGGAGTATGACCAGCTCCAGACCCGCTCAAACCGTCCGGTGAAGGAACGGCTGGCCGTATTGGAAGCACACAGGAAACAGACAGGCGAAAGAGACGACCTTTTTCTGCGCCGGATCACTCTGTTAAATTGCGCCGGGAGATATCAGGAGGCACTGGACGCCCTTCTCTCCCGCCGCTTCCATCCGTGGGAGGGCGGAGAGGGAAAGGTCAGTGCACAGTACCGTTTTGCGCTGATCCGCCTGGCTTCGGACGACCTGAAAGACGGCCGCCCGGCATCAGCTCTTGCCCGCCTGAATGCCTCCCTGCAATATCCGCTCAATCTGGGCGAGGGAAAGCTGCCCAATGTGCCGGACAATCAGGCCTATTATTACATGGGGCTTGCGCACAGGGCACTTGGCGACGAAAAAAAGTCGGCCGCATGCCTTGCGAAGGCCGCTTCCGGCTCCTGTGAACCGGAACCCGTGTTGTATTATAATGATCAGCCCTCCGATTTCATTTTTTATCAGGGTCTTGCAAAGCGGGCATTGGGAAGAGAGACGGAGGCGTGCGAAGCATTTTCCCGTCTGGTCGCATATGGAGAACAGCACCTTGCCGACAAACCGGAGTATGACTTTTTCGCAGTATCTCTTCCTGAGATCGAGGTCTATCAGGAGGATATCGCACAGCGAAATCGCATCTACTGCAATTATCTGCGGGCGCTTGGCGAATTTGGACTGGAAAACCCGGAAAAAGCGGAGAATCTGCTGCTCGGAATTCTAAAGGAACAGGCAGATCATCAGGGCGCGATCGCACATCTGGCAATGATTAAAATTTTTCATAGTCTCGCGCAGTAAAATAGATAATCTGATATTTTTCGGACACTTCCTTCAGCAAACGTCCGGCGCCGGCCGTTTTCTCCTCATCCAGATTCACAAAGGGGTCGTCCAGCACGAGGAAGGGCCGCTCCTCCTGATACATGGCATCCACCAGCGCCAGCCGCAGGCAGAAGCCGATCAGATCCTGATATCCTCTGCTGAGATATGCGGTCTCCCGCTGCATTCCCTCCTCCTCGACGGTAATCTGCGTGTTCGCGTCCATCCGGTATCGCTCCACCGCCATGCCGGATGTCCCGGCCACCACCTGATAATACCGGGAAAAGCTGTTCATCAACGGCTCCATGTATCTGGCTGTGAGCGTCTCTTTCGCCGCAGCCAGATATTCCTGCGCCCGCTGCACATTGCGGTACTGTTCCCGCATCGTTTTCAGATCGCTCTTTTCCCGGGACAGCCGCTCTTTCGTCTCTGTCCACTCATCGTATTTTTCGCGGAGAGAAGTCAGCTGTGCGCGGGAAACCTCCATCTGATTCCGAATGGCATCCGCCTCCTGCTCCAGCTTCCTTTGCTGCCGGTTTAAGTCTTCCAGAGTCGCAAAATTCTCCTCCGCTGTATCCGGCGTCAGAAAAGCTCCGTTCTGCGACTCATACTCCTGCTTTTTCAGCCGCGCGGCATCTGCTTCTCTTTTCGCCTGCTGCCACTCAATCCGCTGCCGCCAGACAGTCTGAAGCTGCTCCCTCGGCGCGTCAGACAGGGGCAGGCTCATCTTCTGAAACAGATCCGCAAGCTGCGCTCTCGCCGCTTCATGCTGCACCCGATATGTCTGATAGTCGCGGCGCTTCTGTGCCAGAGCATCCCTCCGCTGCTGCCGCTGCGCACGGTCCGTGCTGGCGCGCTCCTCCTCCCATCGACGGCGCTCCTCGGCCGCCATTCGGAGACGCTCCTCTTCCTCCCGTCTGCGAACCTCCTCTTCCTGCCTTTTCTGTTCTTCCTCCTCGAAATGATGTCTTGTAAACAGACCGACAATCAGCAGCAGCACGCCGACCGCCGCAAGGATGACCGTTAAGATTGTTATAAATCGCCCGGAATTCCTAAAATAAATAGTAAGTATGATTCCGGCAATGAAAAACAAGGCGCCGGAAGTCAACTGGGAAGCAGCTCTGTTTTTTCCCTGCGTTGTTTTCTGCAACCCGTCTTCCTCTCCCTTTCGGGACTCCGATGAAGGACTCTGTTCTCCGCACAGCTCCAGATCGGAGCTCTGATTCAGTGATTCCTGCTGCCCTGCAGCCATCTGCTCCTCCAGCGCCTGCAGTTCTTCCATCTCCTCCTGCGTCAGTCGGCAGATGCGCGCGCCCTCGGCCGCCCGCTCCGCCTCATCACAGGCTGCCATTCCGACCCGCAGCTCCTCCTCCGTGGGAATTTTCCCCGGAAAAACGGCTGCAGCCCGCTGATTTATCTCCGACTTCTCCTCCCTGGATTCGCGGCCGTGCCGGGACGCCGCGCGCTTCGCCCGCGCATCCTGCAGACGGCTCGTCTGCCGCTGCTGCGCGAAAATCGTCTCCTGCTGCGCGCTGATCTCCCGCAGGCGCTGACGTTCCTGCGCCTCCATTTCCTCATACTGACGAATGGAATCCTCCAACGCCGCACCCTGCGATACCTCTGTCTGCAGCCGCGGCACCCGGTCGTTCATCCGGTAAATCTCACCGGTCTTCCTCCGCGGATTCAACCGGTTCAACACCTCCTGCAGCGCTCCGGCGGCCTTCTCGTAGCAATCCAGATCATTCATATTGTCCGTGATATTGCCGAGCCGGGCGTTGATCCTGTCCGTCGTCCCGGTGACACAGTCATTCTGCCCGATAAAGACCGTGCGCACGAATGATTCGCTGTTGAGTGAAAACAGCTCCTCGCCCAGATTCTCCGTATACGCTTCACTCTTCACATTGGTCGCAGCGTTCCGGAGTTCAAAACTGTCGTTTGCCTTC
>JAJQBV010000146.1 GCA_021203115.1 Clostridiales bacterium
TCGTGACCGGCCTCATAAATTGCCTTCACATCATCGGGATAGGAATCCACCCACCCGCCGGTCATGAAAAACGTAGTGCGGACGTTGTGCTCCGCGAGGATGTCGAGAATTTGCTGCGTGTCTTCGTTGCCCCATGCCGCATCGAAGCTGATCGACACTTTCTTCTCCTCCGTATCCACGCAGTAGATCGGCAGATTTCTCCCGTTTACCGTATTGCTGACGGTAATGAGATCTGTGTTGGACCAGAGAGTCAGGACCAGAGCGAGAACTGCCGCGGCCGCACCGGCGGCTCCCGCGGCAAAACGCATTTTTCTTTTCTGCATGCTTCACCTGTCGAAAATGCTATTGTTAATATCTATGAAAAGATTTCAGAAGGTATTCTTGCGGCGCTAAAAATGATCGCACAATTTCCCCTTGTATTTCCATGTTCGCGGTTGTATAATACCAGTATTCAGGGGAGCCCGTGAGGCGGGCTGAGAGGAGGGAGTTATCCCTCGACCCGTTGACCTGATTTGGATAATGCCAACGTAGGGATGTGAATGAGAGGATATATTTCTTGGACATTGATGGGAGGCTTCCAGACCGGAGGCCTGCCGTTTTTCATTTCCATTTCCATCGTGGAGAATCGGAGGACACTATGGTAAAAATTAATGGAGAAGCCTGCGAGGCGGCGGGCCGGGCGCTGCGCGATTATCTCGCCTCGGCCGGTTATGATGAGAAGCGGGTGGCGGTGGAGCGAAACGGCGCCATCGTGCCGAAGGCAGAGTACGCGGACACCGTTTTGGAGGATGGCGACGAGATTGAGGTTGTCAGCTTTGTGGGAGGTGGCTGAAATGGCAGTTCCGACTCAAAAAGAAATGCGGCGGGCATTGGAGCGCCGTCAGGGCAGAGAACTTGTAAAGAAGTTGTCGGAGAGCACGGTCGCGGTCTGCGGGCTGGGCGGGCTCGGCTCCAACATATCGATCTCGCTGGCGCGGGCAGGGGTCGGCCGGCTGATTCTCATTGATTTTGACCGGGTGGATGCCACCAATCTTCACCGGCAGCAGTACAAGGCCGATCAGGTCGGCATGTGCAAAACAGACGCGCTGGCCGGGAATCTGCTGGAGATCGCGCCCTACATCCGGCTTACGCGGTATTCCTGCCGGATCAGCCCGGATAATTTCGAGCGGCTGCTTGCGGACGCGGATGTCATCTGCGAGGCATTTGACGACCCGGAGGCCAAGGCGATGCTGGTCGAGGGGGTTCTGCAGAAGCTGCCGGAGAAATATCTGGTGGCGGCTTCCGGTATGGCGGGCCTCGGTCCGGCCAACGACATTCAGACCAGACAGGTCACGGAGCGGTTTTGGCTCTGCGGAGACGGCGTCAGCGATGTGGCCGACGGAAACGGGCTGTTCTCCACGCGGGTCATGCTCTGCGCCGCGCATCAGGCCCATGCGGTGCTGCAGATTCTTGCGGGAGAAAACTGATAAAGATTGTAAGGAGGATAAATTTTATGAATACAGACGACAAATTAATCATCGGAGGCCGGGAGTTCACCTCCCGCTTCATTTTAGGCTCCGGCAAATATTCTCTGCGCCTGATCGAGGCTGCCGTGCGGGACGCGGGCGCCCAGATCATCACGCTGGCGGTGCGCCGTGCCAACACAAAGGATCAGGAGAATATACTGGATTATATTCCGGAGGGCGTGACGCTTCTGCCCAACACCTCCGGCGCGCGAAATGCCGATGAGGCGGTGCGGATCGCGCGGCTGGCGAGAGAGCTCGGCTGCGGAGACTTTGTGAAAATCGAGATTATGCGGGATTCGAAGTACCTGCTTCCGGATAATCAGGAGACTATCCGGGCGACGGAGATTCTGGCAAAGGAGGGCTTCGTGGTCATGCCGTACATGTATCCCGACCTGAATGCGGCCCGCGATCTGGTGAACGCGGGGGCGGCGTCGATCATGCCGCTCGGCTCCCCTATCGGCTCCAATAAAGGGCTGGCGACGAAAGAGTTTATCCAGATCCTGATTGACGAGATCGACCTTCCCATCATCGTGGACGCCGGTATCGGCAGACCGTCCAAGGCTTGTGAGGCGATGGAGATGGGCGCTGCCGCCATTATGGCGAACACCGCGCTTGCGACGGCGGGGGATCTCCCGCTGATGGCAAACGCTTTCCGGCAGGCGATTGAGGCGGGACGAAAGGCTTACCTGTCGGGACTCGGCAGAGTGCTTGTCCGCGGCGCGTCCGCGTCGGATCCGCTGACGGGATTCCTGCGGGATTAAGAAGGAGATGACAAAAGTGGAAAATCAGTTTTTTATCGATTCAGAATTTTTATCCGAGACAGCGTTGGAGAAAAAGCATCGCCTTGAGACCGACCCCTCTTCCCGGAAAAACCATATGGAGTACCTTCCGGGGATGGAGCAGATCGAGTCGGATGTCTGCGAAAAAGTGATCGGCCAGATGAACAGCTATGAATATTCCGCGTACACTGCGGCGGATGTGCGGCGGGCGCTGGACCATGAGACCTGTTCGGTGGAGGATTTCAAGGCGCTTCTCTCCCCGGCGGCGGAGCCGTTTCTGGAGGAGATGGCGCAGCGGGCGCGGGTGGAGACGAGCAAGCATTTCGGCAACACGGTCTATATGTTCACGCCGCTCTATATCGCGAACTACTGTGAGAATTACTGCGTTTACTGCGGATTTAACTGCTACAATCAGATCACGCGGATGAAGCTGGACATGGATCAGATTGACCATGAGATGAAAGTGATCGCGGACAGCGGGATGGAGGAGATCCTGATCCTCACCGGTGAGAGCCGCGCACAGAGCAGCGTGGAGTATATCGGGGAAGCCTGCCGTCTGGCGCGGAAGTATTTCCGCATGGTGGGTGTGGAGATTTATCCGGTCAACACGGACGAGTACCGATACCTTCACGAGTGCGGGGTGGACTATGTGACCGTGTTTCAGGAGACCTATGACTCGGATAAATATGAGACCCTTCACCTGCTGGGACACAAGCGGGTGTGGCCGTATCGTTTCGATTCGCAGGAGCGCGCCCTGAGAGGCGACATGCGCGGCGTCGGTTTTTCCGCGCTTCTGGGACTGGCGGATTTCCGGAAGGATGCGCTCGCCAGCGCGCTGCATGTGTATTATCTTCAGAGAAAGTATCCGCAGGCGGAGATGTCGCTGTCCTGTCCGAGACTGCGCCCGATCATCAACAATGACAAGATCAATCCGCTGGATGTGGGAGAAAAGCAGCTCTGTCAGGTGCTCTGCGCGTACCGGATTTTCATGCCCTTCGTCGGAATCACCGTCTCCTCCCGGGAGAGCGCGGCGTTCCGGAACGGCATTGTGAAGATTGCCGCGACAAAGGTTTCCGCCGGAGTTTCCACGGGAATCGGCGACCATGAGAGCAAATATACCGGGAAGGAGACCGACGGGGAGGCGGGCGACGAGCAGTTCGAGATCAGCGACGGGCGGAGCCTCACGCGGATGTACGCGGAGATGTCCGACGCGGGTCTGCAGCCGGTGCTGAACGACTATCTATATGTATGATACAAGGGACAAAAGGTCAGACATCATCTGTGTCACGAACCGGAAGCTGATCCGGGGATACGATGCGGAGCGGGATTGGAATCCGCTGTTTCTGCAGAAAATTACTGAAATTGCAGAATGTCACCCCGCCGGAATCATCCTGCGGGAGAAGGATCTCCCGAAGGCGGAATATGAGGCGCTGGCGGGGCAGGCCATGGAGATCTGTGCGCGTTGCGGCGTCCGGTGTATCCTTCATACGTTTGTGCGTGCGGCGGAAAACCTGCATGCGGAGGCATTCCATGCGCCGCTTTCCGTATTGCGGGGCATGTCAGAGACACAGAAAAAACAGTTTGCTGTTCTCAGCGCGTCCTGCCACTCCGTGGAGGATGCCATGGAGGCGCAGCGGCTTGGCTGCACGTATCTCACGGCGGGGCATATTTTTGCCACGGACTGCAAGAAGGGCTTGCCGGGGCGCGGGCTGGATTTCCTGCGTGAGGTTTGCACGGCTGTTGACATTCCGGTCTATGCGATCGGTGGGATTACCCCGGAGAATGCGGCGGAGGTCTGCCGCGCGGGGGCGGCGGGGGTCTGTGTTATGAGCGGACTCATGCAGTGTGAGAATGTGGCGGAGGCGATGAGAGAATTGACGAATCATTGATGCCATTGTGAAATTGTACGAATATTAGAAGCGGCAATAGAGAGGTGAGATAGCGTGAATCAGGATCCGTTTAAGGAATATATCAGAGAGTCTGAACCGGAAAAACGGGACAAAGGCTACGCATGGCATACAGCAATCGGCCTCCAGGCTGTCGATGGGCTGAAACCATCGGAATATCTGGTGCGCACTGCTGTTCGGAATATTGAGGGCGAAATAACCTTGGACGAGGCAAACGCGCTTTTACAGTCTTATTATGAGGAAAATCCCGTTCACAATTCAGAAGATCGGACGGAGGAGGCTGACAAGGTTTCCGTGCGGATAGCGGCATTGTTATCCGAACGAGCGTTTAGTTTTACGCCAAATGAGTATATTTCTATCCATCGAAAATTGTTTACCGGTATTTATTCTCATGCGGGCCAGATCCGCAATTATAATATTACAAAAAAGGAATGGGTGCTGATTGGGGCGAGCGTACTCTATGGCAGCGCTTCAGAATTGCAGGCAACCTTAGATTACGATTTCTTAAGGGAGAAAAACTTTTCTTATCGAAACCTTTCGATGGATGAAATTATCCGTCATCTTGCAGTGTTTGTATCCGGATTGTGGCAGATACATGCGTTTGGCGAAGGGAATACAAGAACAACGGCGGTATTCTTTATTAAGTATCTTCGCACGCTTGGTTTTGATGCAACAAACGATATTTTTGCAGAAAACGCATGGTATTTTCGGAATGCACTGGTCAGAGCAAACTATAATGACTTGAAAAATGGGATTCATGAAACGACGGAATATTTGGAATTGTTTTTGCGGAATCTTTTGCTGGGCGAGAACCATCTGCTTTATAATCGGACATTGCACATCAGCTATGGTGACCGATAGGAGGAAAAGGAAAGTATTGTTTTGCGGGTAAGAGGGGAAATCACCTTCTGCCCGTTTTTTTGCAGAAAAAACGGTTAGGTACCTTGACGTATGCTTTCGATTTGATATAATACGTAGGTACCTAACAAAAAGCAAACTACGGAAAAGGGGGATGTCATGACAGTGATGAATAGAGAGAGATATCGGAATGAGCGTTATGAGAACGCTGACACGAATGACAGGATTATTATTAACCTGCGCGAGCTGTGGCACAAGATTCGATTCCGGTTTGAGCGGAAAGGGAGTCAGGATCGGGTTCTGGAAATCCTGAGAGAGAGGGGAGAAATCACACAGCATGAACTGACGGAGCGGCTTGATATAAAGCCGGGATCCTCCAGCGAACTGGTGGCAAAGCTGGAACGGGCCGGTATGATTCGGCGCAATCCAAACAACAATGACCGCCGGATTATGAAACTGTCTTTGACAGAAATCGGAATGGGGCAGGCAGAAAAGTCTGAAGGTTTGAGAGAAAAAAACCAGGAGGATATGCTATCGGTACTGACACAGGAGGAAAAAGAAATGCTACTGAACCTTTTGGAAAAACTCAATCACAGTTGGAAAATCCAGGGTTATAGTTCGCGGAGGAAAACAGAATGATCTGGAAATATGTAAAACCGTATTTACCGTTTGCAATTCTTGCCGGTTTTCTTATGGTGGGCGAGGTGATGATGGATTTGATCCAGCCGGGAATGATGAGCCGGATTGTTGATGATGGTGTGCTGGGTTTAAATAACGGCGGCGCCAGTGACATGAGTGTGATACGGAATATCGGATTGAAGATGATCGTGCTCGTCCTGTTCGGCGGCCTTTGCGGATCACTGAATAATGTGGTTTCACACTATACAGCGCAGCATGTGGGTAATGACATGCGCAAGGATTGTTTTTCGGGAATTATGTCGTTCTCCTTTTCACAGGTGGATCGTTTTACCACAGGGTCTCTGGTGACGAGAACGACAAATGATATTGTTCAGGTGCAGAACTTTGTCTCGGTATTTTTTCGAGGTCTGATCCGTATGTCCATGCTGATGTTCGGCAGTGTGATCTGCATGTTTCGCCTGAATCGTGATTTCGGTATAGCGGTGTTGTGTGT
>JAJQBV010000097.1 GCA_021203115.1 Clostridiales bacterium
ATGCTAGATAATTGCGCCTTAGATTTTTGTCAATACCGAAATCCGTCGTGAGCGTCAGATGGCGCTTGATCTGGGTATACACGCGCCTTGTCAGCGCCGCGCGGTCTGCCGTCCCCGACTCAAAATCGCGGAAGATCTCGCCCATCTGATAAAGCAGGCAGTCCTCCGGGATGTCTCCATACATAATTAATTTCGCAATTTCCTGATACATGACGCAATTCTTCTCCTGTAAATTTATCATTGCTATTCTACTTTGTATTCAAGCGTCCCCTCCAAAAAAGCAAGCAATATATTCTGTGGGGCATCATAATAAAAACTGCTATTGTACTCATCAATTTTGTCGCTGACAAAAGAATGATATGCCTGCATGAATGCCTCAATAACCGGAATCTGTTTTTCTCGCGCAATGCCAAGGATCAACCTCTTATATACCTTTCCAATATCCCAATGACTCGGAACCGCATATCTTGCATTTGCAACATTATCAAATGTACCGCAAGTAATACCCGCCGCTTTAATCAAATCATCGCTCACCTGATCAATATTATCACTATGGTATACATCTGCCAGATCATATATTCTGGAAATGGTATCTTTCCCCAACGCATCCACAACATCTGCCCGCCTGTTCTTCGTCTTTCTGGCGATATAATCAATCAAACTGCAGGTATAAAAAAGATCATTACTCTTCTTGTCTTCCCGTCCGCTCATTTTTCAGAAACCTCCTCGCTCCCGACAAATTCCAGACACAGAAGTGCCGGCTGTGTGCAAAAACAAATCTGATGCGTCGGATATTTAAATCTAGCCAATGTCCAGAACTGATTCCTTGTCAGAATACCGTCAATATAATCGGAAATGTAGTTATAAATCTGGTCATTCGCCATCGCCCCTATCACAATATCATAATTATGAGGCTCTCCGCGACGACAAGCAATAATAAAATCCAGCCATTCTTCCGACATATCTTTAAATTCCAAAATGTTTAATTCATCACTCATACGTACAGTATAGGTAGATAAAACCGGCGTGTCATATTTTCTCGCCCAGCGCTCTGCCTGCTCCCGAATAATTGTACAATAAAATCCCATACCGAAATCTTTTGTATTTCTTCTCTTTATAATTCTCGGATGCTCTACAGCCATATAACTGCCGTGATAAATCGTCATTTTCCCCATAAATATGCACCTCAACAGGATTCCTATGATTTTGATTATAGAATACAGGGAAAAGAAAAGCAATGTATAAAATGCTTTCTTTTCGCCAACACTTTTTATATATTTTTTCAGTCCCAAAGGAGGCTCCCTATGCACATCGTTTTCATCACCCCGGCCAGCGCGCTCCGGCGATTTCCGGTCTACCGTCTGGGAAGCCGTTTTTACGGACACCCCAACGCGATCACCGGGCCGCTGATTCTGGGCGGCATCCTGAAAAGAGCCGGTCATACCGTAGAGGTATATGAGGAATTAAACGGCCGGCTGCCGCTGCGGAAGTGTCTGGCAAAGACAGATGTTTTTTCCATCTACACGATGACCTCAACCGCGCCCCGCGCTTACGAGTTGGCCGATATCATTCACGCCTGCTCCGACGCAAAGGTGATCATCGGCGGCATCCACGCCACCGCCATGCCTGAGGAGGCTGCCGTCCACGCCGACCATGTCATCACGGGCGAGGGGGAATCCGTCATTCTGGATGTGGTGGAGGGGCGGCTCACCGACCGCATCATTCGCACCGCGCCGCCGTCCGATCTGGATGCCCTGCCGCTTCCGGACTACAGCATTTTAAAAACGCCCTGCGACTGCGCCAACATCATGACGACCCGCGGATGCACCTACCGCTGCACCTTCTGCACGACCTCTCGGATGTTTGCACCCTACCGCCAGCGCAGTGTGAACAGCGTCATCGAGGAGATCCGGATCTATAAAAATATGGGATTTCAGTACATGAATTTTGAGGATGATAATTTCACCGCGGACAAGGAGCGGGCAAAGGAAATCTGCCGCCGCATGATCGCGGAAGACCTGACCTTCCGGGAAACCTTTTTCTTCGGGCGGACCGATATGGCCGACGACGAGGAACTGATGTCCCTACTGGAAAAGGCGCACTTAAACCGGGTCCTCATCGGAATCGAGTCATTGAATGAAAAAGCGCTGGAACAGATTCACAAGGGTCAGCACCGGGATGATATCGTCCGCGCCGCCGAGAGCTGCCGCCGACACAAAATCCGCCTCATCGCCAGCGTCGTCCTCGGCCTTGACGCGGACACACGGGAGGATATCCGGAAAGCCGTCCGCTTTGCCAAAGATCTGGACGCCTACCAGCTGCAGCCCGCCGTACTCACGCCCTACCCCGGCACGCCGGTCTGGCGGCAGTTTGAAGAGGAGAACCGGATGCTTGTCCCGGACTGGGAACAGTACGACATGATGAACGTTACCTTTCGCCCCAAAAACATGAGTGCATGGGAGCTGCAGGATGAATTCTGTCACGCCGTCACGCACTTTTACACCTTTTCCTCCGCGTTTCGCATCGGCAAAATCTTCGGGTGGGGCTACATGGTCCGCCGCCTTGGGCTCGCATTTTTCTCCTATGCGGGAGCTTTCGGCGCGCGCTTCGCCGCCGAGCACGCGAAACAGACTTTCTACTATAAATTAAAACACGGACTCTACGAAAACGAGGCGGCTTGCGCCGCCCCGATATTCCATCAACCGGTCTATGTTTTTACTTCGTCTGGATCTCAAGCAGCTTTCCTTTCAGCTCGTTCTCAATCCGCACCATCTCGGCCTCTGCCGCCTGACGCTTCTCGCGTCCCTCCGTCTGAATCTTCATGACCTCATCGAAGGTGGAGATCAGCGTCTCGTTCGTGTGCTTCAATGTCTCAATATCCACGATGCCCCGCTCGGACTCCTTCGCGGTCTCGACCGTGGCGGTCTTTAAGACATCCGCATTCTTGCGCAACAGCTCGTTCGTCATATCGGTCACTTCGCGCTGTGCCTTTGCGGCCTGATTGGAGTGCTCAATACCGAGTGCCAGCACCATCTGGCTCTTCCACAGCGGAATCGTATTCACGATCGTGGACTGAATCTTTTCCGCCATCAGCGTGTCATTGTTCTGTACCAGCCGGATCTGCGGCGCCGTCTGAATGGAAATCACACGGGTCAGCTCCAGATCATGCAGCTTTTTCTCGAAGCGCTCACACTTATTCTCCAGATCCTTCGCCGCCTGCGCGTCCTCCGGAAGTCCGGAACGGTTCGCCCGCTCTACCGCGGCTTTCAGATCGTTCTCGCGAATCTCCGCCAGCTTTTTTTTTCCGGCCAGAATGTACATGGACAGTTCCTTAAAATAAGTAAGGTTCACATCGTACATCTTATCTAACAGGGCAATGTCCTTCAGCAACAGCTGCTGATGGTTCTCCAACGCCTCACAGACGGTCGTGACATTGGTCTCCGCCTTTGCATATTTCGCCTTAAGCGAAGTCGCCCGGTTTGCTGATTTCTTAAAGAGTCCCTTGAACCCCTTCTCATTCTCGTCAATCTCAAAGCTTTTCAGCTCCGTCACAAGGGAGGTCAGCATGCCGCCCACCTCGCCGAGATCCTTCGTCCGGACATTTTTCAGCGCTGTCTCGGAGAAATCCGCCATCTTCTTCTGGGTGCCGACGCCATACTGGAGGATCGCCTGGGAATTGTTGATGTCGATCTTCTGCGAGAACTCATCCACCATCTGAAGCTCTTCCTCCGTCAGATTATTCTCGCTGAAGGCAGCCTCCTCCTCAGCCGCTGTCACCGCCGTTGTGCCCGTCACTGTGGACGGCAGCTCCTCGGTATCCGGAACCACATCAAAAGATAAGGTCGGTGTCGTTGTCATGTCTTTTACATCTGTGCTCATATTTATGGCCTCCTGTCATAGATTTCCTGTATTTCAATGTTGCGTAATTATGCCTTTGACTTCAGCTCATCCTCCTTCAGGCCGTCCTGCGCCAGTATCGTGTGCAGAACAGAGATATCCGAGGAAATATCCCACGCCTGATCTTCAAACAGGCTGTCCAGCAGCTTCTCAAACGCCACATTCAGTGTGTCGATCGTCTCCTCGATCTCGCGCTTCGTGGAAGAAATGTGCTCGCCCGATGCCGGTTGGCTGTCCAGCTCGCGGTAGGCATCCAGCAGCTTCTGCGTGGTGGGAAGATAGTAGCTCATCAGCTTGTTCAGATCCGACGCAACCTCCGGATGCGCACGGACCACATCAAAGATCCGGGTTACCACCCGCTCCATATAATCCAGCTTCGCCGAAATCTCCTCCCCCGGAATCGCCTCATTGCTCTCATGGATATGACGGATATAGGACTGTCCCTTCTCAATGAGCGCCCGGCACTCCGGCGGCAGGTTCTCATCCGCCTCCTTTTCCGCCTGTTCCTTTTTGGTCTGCTGTACCTGCTCACGCTCCCTCTGCTGCTCCTGTGCCGCGTATTCGTTCTGCGCAGCGCGATACTCGTTGTACGCTTCGTCCGTAAGAATCAGATAATTCTGTACACGGTCAATGTGCGCCTGATAAAACAACCGTTTATCGATCATCTTCTGCAGGTCTCGGACCGTATAGTCGATGGATTTGCCCACACGATCCGCCAGCTCACGGATCGGCACATTCACCCGCTGCCGCAGCATGCGGACATAGGACTGATACCGGCCGAGGAAACGGATCTTCCTTGTGCCGGCAACCGCCAATGCCACAGACAGCGCTGTCAGGACAGCAAAAAAAGCTGCTATCGCAATAACAAAGGGATCTCCGAACGAGACAAGGGCGACCGCGAGAAACAAGACGCCGAAAATCAGCGCTGCCAGAACGCCGCCCACACACATGAGGATGCCGAGCACCCTGCCGCCGGGATATTGGTTATACAAAACCGGCTGCGTGGACTGACCGCCGCGATAAGCGGGATTCTCATGATACTGATTCTGCCGTCCCCTGTTCGCATAACCCGGGTCCTGCCAGCCGCCGTTTCCATAGCGCGACCCCGATCCCTGCCGGTAGGCTCCGCCCTGTCCCCGCACCGCATCGATCGTCTCATTGATAATATTGCCGACGCTCCGGCTCAGATTGGAGAAATCGCCGTACCGGATCGCGTCATCCACCCGGTCGAGAATCTGCTGTCCGAAATTGTCCCATCCATTGTCTGTCATTTGAATCACCCTCACTCCGCCGTACCAAATCATCCTCACCCCGCCGTGCACACTCAGAAGCCTTCGGCTTCTTCGTTCACGGGCTTCGCCCTATAGATATGCAAGAAGACAAATCAGCCTGCAGGCAGTCGATTTCTCTTCTATGCATATCTGCACGGCTCATTGCCTACATGCATGATATCACAATCTCAAATCCATAGCAAGAAAAACCCCACGGCGATCAGCTCACCGCGGGGTTCATCTTATAATATTTCAAAAGTCAGAAAGCATTACTTGTTGGCGATTGCCTTTTTGATCTCCTCTGTGAGAAGCGGGACGATCTTATTCAGGTCGCCGACGAGGCCGTAATCGGCCACATCAAAGATCGGAGCGTCCTCGTCCTTATTCACTGCAATGATAAGGTCGGACTCTTCCATACCGGCCATATGCTGGATGGCTCCGGAGATACCGATTGCAAAGTACACTTTCGGGCGGACTGTCTTACCGGTCTGTCCGACCTGAAGGTCTTTCGGCTTCCAGCCGCTGTCTACTACCGCACGGGAGCAGGACACGGTGCCGCCGACCACTTCCGCTAGATCTTCGAGAAGCTTGAAGTTTTCCGGGGAACCGACACCGCGGCCGCCGGAAACCAGGATCTTCGCATCCTGAATGTCAACGACATCCGCGACATTCTTGACGATCTCCAGAATCTCAACATACTTATTGTCCGGAGTGAATCCGGGGTTGTACTCCACAACATCCGCCTTCGCACCCTCGATGGGAGCGATCTTCTGCATAACGCCGGGGCGGACCGTCGCCATCTGCGGACGATTGTCCGGGCAGGCGATCGTCGCGATCGTGTTACCGCCGAAGGCAGGACGGGTCATGAGCAGCTGATTGTGCTTCTGCTCCTTGCCCGGCATCGCCACGAGTGGGAAATCACCAATTGCGAGAGATGTGCAGTCCGCGGTCAGGCCGGTCTGTACA
>JAJQBV010000170.1 GCA_021203115.1 Clostridiales bacterium
TGGTGTTTAAATAGGTTTTATATATTTATGTGCAAGCATATATATAATACTAAATAATAATTTAAAGAAGGAGGACGACCGCGATGGCAGATACTTTGAAAAAAGAAGAACTGATGGTTCTGGCGAACCGGATGATCCGTCTGAGATATTCCATTGACTCTAATCACATGGAAAAAGTTTTCCGCGATATATCGATTGCGGACTATGTGGTTTTGTTGAGGCTTTCCCGAAAGATGGGCATTCACGAGCCGGAGGCGAAGGTTTATTTGAGCGACATCAGCAAGGAGCTGGAGATCCCGATCAACCGGGTTTCCCAGATGGTACAGAATCTGCAGAACAAGGGATATGTGTACTGGGAGCACGACGCACAGGGTACATATATCTACCTGTCGGAGATCGGCAGTGAGGCGATGGAAAAGCAACAGACAATCCTCAGCAAATTTATCAGGAACGTGATTGACCGGATGGGCTGGGAGGAGTTCGTTCATGTTCTGGATGAGATGAATGAGTTGGAGCTGATCATAGAGGCGGAGGCAGATAACCTGTCGGATGGCGAGTAAAGATCAGACAGGGAATCCCTCCGGATTCCCTGCCCCGTAATATTCAGAATGATATTATACAGTCTACACAGTGCGGTACTTTGCCGCGCTCAGTTCGTTCAACACATTTTGCTTTAGTTCATAGAGCTTATCAGAGAGATCTACATATACCTTTGTAGGATTGACAAAACGCATATTTTCATCCCAGAGCGTATCCTTTTCGCGGCTGCAGATGGCCTGAATTTCCAATACGGTCGGGGAGGTGTAAACACATTTTCCCTCGTCGAAAATCTGCTCCAGAAGTTTTCGCATGGTGTAGGTGCCGTCCTTGATCCGTGTGCGCTTCCATGTCTCGATCGGGTCGAAGAGAACCATATCCTCCGACTCGTCGAAGACCTCATCCTCCAGACAGATCAGATCCGCGCGGATTTTGCCGGTCTCCTTGTCGTAAATCCGGTAGATTTCCTTGTTTCCGGGGTTTGTGACTTTCTCTGTATTCTCGGAGAGCTTGATTTTCGGCTGGAAGACGCCATTTTTATCCTGAATTGCGGCGAGCTTGTACACACCGCCGAAAGCAGGCCAGTCTCTGGAGGTGATCATGCTTGTGCCCACGCCCCATGAGGTAATCTGTGCGCCCTGGCTCTTTAAGGTCTCGATCAGATACTCGTCCAGATCGTTGGAGGCGGAGATGACCGCATCGGGGAATCCCGCCGCATCCAGCATCTTGCGCGCCTTTTTGGACAGATAGGCCAGATCGCCGCTGTCCATGCGGATGCCGTAGTTTTTCAGCTCAATGCCGGAAAAGCGCATCTCCTGAAAAACGCGGATCGCGTTGGGAATGCCGGACTTTAAGGTGTCGTAGGTGTCAACCAGCAGGATGCAGGCGTTGGGATAGAGCTCGGCGTAGGCCTTAAACGCAGTGTATTCGTCCCCAAAGCTCATGATCCAGCTGTGGGCATGGGTGCCCTTGACAGGGAGGTTGAAGGTCTGGCCGGCGAGGACATTGGAGGTACCGTTGCAGCCGCCGATGACCGCTGCCCGCGCGCCGAGGATGCCGGAATCCGGCCCCTGTGCACGGCGCAGGCCAAACTCCATCACGCCGTCGCCCTTTGCCGCGTAACAGACGCGCGCAGCCTTCGTAGCGATGAGGCTCTGGTGGTTGATAATATTTAAGATTGCCGTCTCAATCAGTTGGGCTTCCATGATCGGCGCGATGACCTTTACCAGTGGTTCTCTGGGGAAGACGACCGTTCCCTCCGGAACGGCCCAGATACTTCCGGAGAAACGGAAGGTGCTTAAGTACTTCAGAAAGTCATCGTCAAAGATATGAAGGCTTTCCAGATAACGGATATCGTCCGTGGTAAACTGCAGGTTTTTGATGTATTCGATGACTTGCTCCAGACCGCAGGCGATGGCATAGCCGCCGCCGGAGGGGTTCTCGCGGTAAAACGCGTCGAAGACGACGATGTCCCGGTTGCCGGTCTTGAAATATCCCTGCATCATCGTGATTTCATACAGGTCGGTCAGCAGTGTCAGATTTGATGATCTCATGGTTTTCCCAGTCCTTTCTTTTGCCGTACGGCCGCATAGGAACTTTTCCCTGTACGGTCTGTCGTTCGCGCACATTATACACTCTTTTTACATTCCGGTAAAGGAAAGTTTTTTCAAATTCCGCATAGAATAGAGCGATGAATGTTATTGAGAGAGGGTATATTTTGCAGGATTATTTTTCCATATCGAGGCAGATGCCCCGGCCGTCGGGGGAACTGTCCGTGCAGCAGGAGAGCTCTGACCGGGGAACGCTGCGAATTGATGTGACCTCAACGATCGCTATTCAGCCGATTGAGGGAGCTGTGATACGGGTATACAACGGGACCGCGCTTGTGGAGGAGCTCCGCGCGAACAGCTCCGGGCAGAGTGAGGCGCTGACGCTGGCGGCGCCTCCGCCGGAATATTCCATGGAGCCGGGGCAGCCGCAGCCCTATGCTGCCTATACCGTCCGGGTCGAGGCGGAGGGCTACCGGCCGGTGGAGATCGAGGATGTGGAGGTTCTGCCGGATGAGCTCGCGATCCAGCCGGTGCAGATGCAGCCGCTGGAGACCTCCGACGGGGAAGGGGAGGATGTGATCGTTGTCCCGCCCAATACACTTTTGGGGGATTTCCCGCCGAAGATTGCGGAGGACGAGATCAAACCCGTGAATGAGAGCGGCGAGATCGTTTTGAGCCGGGTAGTCATTCCGGAGTATGTGGTCGTCCACGACGGGGCGCCGTCGGATTCCACGGCGAAGGATTATTATGTCCGCTACCGGGATTACATTAAAAATGTCGCCTCCAGCGAGATCTATTCGACATGGCCGGACGCGGCGCTACGGGCCAATATTCTCGCAATCATGTCTTTCACGATGAACCGGGTGTACACGGAGTGGTACCGCAATAAGGGGTACGATTACACGGTCACATCGTCCACGGCTTACGATCAGAAATGGTCCTACGGACGGACGATTTTCTCCAATATCTCGCAGATTGTGGATGAGATGTTCAACAATTATCTTTCCCGCCCCAATGTAGTGCAGCCGATTCTGACGCAGTACTGCGACGGGAAGCAGGTGAGCTGTCCGGGGTGGCTGTCCCAGTGGGGGTCAAAATATCTGGCGGATCAGGGGTACCGCGCGATCGAGATCCTGCGCTATTATTACGGGAGCAGCCTCTATATCAATACATCGGAAGAAATTTCCGGCATCCCGGCTTCGTGGCCGGGGCAGAATCTGACGGTCGGATCCACCGGGACGAAGGTGCGCCAGATGCAGGAGCAGCTCGCGGTGATCTCCGCCTCCTACCCCGCAATCCCGACGATCACGGCCGACGGTGTTTACGGGGAGCGGACAAAGGCGGCTGTGGAAGCGTTCCAGCGAATTTTTGATCTGCCGGTCACGGGCATCGTGGATTTTCCGACATGGTATAAGATTTCGCAGATTTATGTCGGGGTATCGCGGATTGCGGAGCTGAACTGAAAGTATTGATAAAAGAAATATTTTGTGATATTCTTTCTTTATTCATGGCACCCAGATAAAGCCAATATCGAAAGGAAACCATAAAATGTGCGGCATCGTAGGATATATAGGAGATAAACAGGCGGCACCGATCCTTCTGGACAGCTTGGAGAAGCTGGAGTACCGCGGATATGATTCGGCGGGGCTTGCCGTTCGGAACGGGGAGAGCCCGATTGAGATTGTCAAGGCAAAGGGTCGGCTGAAAAAGCTGTCGGAAAAGACGGATAACGGTCATGCTATCACCGGCTGCTGCGGCATCGGCCATACCCGGTGGGCGACGCACGGGGAGCCCTCCGAGACGAATGCCCACCCGCACAGCAGCGAGAAATCCATCGGGGAGGCTCCGTCTGTGGCGGGCGTCCACAACGGGATCATTGAGAACTTTCAGGAGCTGAAGGATAAGCTGACCCGCAAGGGATATTCCTTTTATTCCCAGACGGACACCGAGGTGGCGATCAAGCTGGTGGATTACTATTATAATAAGTATAAAGTGGGTCCAATCGACGCTTTAGCCAAGACGATGGTCCGTGTCTGCGGGTCGTATGCGCTGGCGGTCATGTTCCGCGATTATCCCGGAGAGATCTGGGTGGCGCGCAAAGACAGCCCGATGATCCTCGGCGTGAAGGAGGGAGAGTCGTTTCTTGCGTCCGATGTTCCGGCGATCTTAAATTATGTGCGAAACGTTTACTATATCGGCAATCTGGAGATTGCCCGTCTGACTGCAGGCGATGTTCATTTTTACAACATCGACGGGGATGAGATCGCGAAGGATTCCGTGGAGATCAAGTGGGATGCGCAGGCCGCGGAAAAGGGCGGATATGAGCACTTCATGATGAAGGAGATCCACGAGCAGCCGAAGGCGGTGGAGGATACGATCCGGTCTGCGGTGAAGGACGCGGACGGGGAATTGAGCATTGATCTTCGCGATACGAGATTCACGGATGAGGAGATCCGGAATTGTTCACAGATTTATATGGTTGCCTGCGGCTCGGCGTGGCATGTGGCGATGGCGGCGCAGTATGTGTTTGAGGATCTGGCGCGGATTCCGGTGCGCGTGGATCTGGCCAGCGAGTTCCGCTACCGGAAGCCGCTGCTGGCCGCGGACGGTCTGGTGGTCGTCATTTCCCAGTCGGGGGAGACGGCGGATTCCCTCGCCGCACTCCGCGAGGCAAAGGAGCGCGGCGTGAAGACGCTCGCCATCGTCAACGTGGTGGGCTCATCGATTGCCCGCGAGGCGGATCATGTGTTTTATACGCTGGCGGGACCGGAGATCGCTGTCGCCACCACGAAGGCGTACAGCACGCAGCTCATAGCATCCTATCTGCTGGCCATGTATTTCGGCCATGTCAGAGGGACGCTGGAGGATGCGATGTATGCGTCGATGCTGACAGAGCTTCTGACGCTGCCGGACAAAATCAGCCAGATTCTCGCGGAGAAGGAGCGGCTGCAGTGGTTTGCGTCAAAGTTCTCCAACGCGCGGGATGTGTTCTTTATCGGCCGCGGGCTGGATTACGCGATCAGTCTGGAGGGAAGCCTGAAAATGAAGGAGGTTTCCTATATCCACTCCGAGGCTTACGCGGCGGGTGAGCTAAAGCACGGAACCATCAGTCTGATCGAGGACGGGATCCTTGTGATCGGCGTGCTCACACAGGACGGTCTCTATGAGAAAACGGTCAGCAATATGGTAGAGTGCAAGGCCAGAGGCGCGTATCTCATGGGACTGACCAGCTACGGTCACTATGTCATCGAGGATACGGCGGATTTTACCGTCTATATTCCCCGAACCGACGCGCATTTCGAGGCCAGCCTCGCGGTGATTCCGCTGCAGCTTCTGGGATACTATACCAGCGTGGCGCGCGGGCTGGATGTCGATAAGCCGCGGAATCTCGCAAAAAGCGTGACGGTAGAGTAAAACAGGAATCGTCATTTTAGTGTGGTGAATTTAGAAAAGATAAAATACAGGAGGTATATGATATGGCAAGCAGCTGTGACGGCTGTGCAAGTGCGGGCAACTGCCCTTCACAGGAAAACGGAGGATGCTCAGAGGGACCCAAAAGCATGCTGGAGGCATTAAATGAATATTCTTCGATCAAAAAGGTGATCGGAGTTGTCAGCGGAAAAGGCGGCGTCGGCAAATCCTTTGTGACGGCATCCCTTGCGTCCGCTATGAGAAAGAACCGCAATCCGCGGGGGATCCTGGCTGCGGACATCACGGGCACCTCTATTCCGAAGAAGTATGCCCTTCACGCTCCGGCGGTCGGCTCGGAGATGGGCGTATGCCCCATTGAGGCGGCGGACGGCGTAAAGGTTATGTCCGTGAACCTGCTCATGGACGATGAGGAGGCGCCGGTCATCTGGAGAGGTCCGATCATCGCGGGGACGGTCAAGCAGTTTTGGACGGATG
>JAJQBV010000066.1 GCA_021203115.1 Clostridiales bacterium
GGCGGGAAAAACTTTTTAATTTTTTTATTGTCTACTTGACGGGAAGCACACCACTTCCTCGTGTTTTGGCGGGTCTCAAAGTCATCCGACCGAATGCAAGCATTCGTCGGATGACTTTTTTACCCTGGTATCATCATATCTTCAATAAAGATCCCGTAGCCTTCCGTCGGATCGCTGACAAAGACGTGCGTGACGGCTCCGATGATTTTCCCGTTCTGCAGAATGGGCGCGCCACTCATTCCCTGAATGATCCCGCCGGTCTTTTCGATGAGCGCCTCATCTGTCACGCGAAAACGCAGGCTTTTGTTGACCTCCGACGCGTTCATGTCGATGCTCTCAATCTCGATCGCAAAGGTGCAGATCTCCCCGTCCAGTTCAATCCGGAGCTCAGCCGCTCCCTCCGTAACCTCCTGTTTGTATCCCACCGCGACGGCCTCCGCGTCGGACACCTCCTCCGGCAGCGCATCCAGTGTCCCGAAAATTCCGTTTGTCCCGTTCTCCGTGATCGTGCCGAGGACCTGATCCTGCGTGTAGCGGATCTGACCGACCAGCTCCCCGGGATTTCCCTTTTCCCCTTTGATGATGGTGAGAATGCTGGCCTGATAGACGGTGCCGCCGGACATATCAACCCGGCTTCCGGTATCCGTGTCGCTGATGCTGTGTCCCAGCGCACCGAACGTATTGTCCTTTGTCACATAGGTCAGTGTCCCGATACCGGCCAGATCATCCCTGACCCAGACGCCCATCTGGTACACACCCTCTGCGTTTTGCACCGGCGTCACCTCACAGTTGATCGATTCTCCGTCACGCAGAACCGTAAGCAGGAGGGATTCTCCTCCGGAGGACTGCACCGTCTCAACCAGCGCTTCCTTTGTCTCAACCGGCTCCCCGTCCACCGAAGTAATATAATCTCCGGCCTTCAGGACATGCCGGGCCGGGTTCGCCGAGCCGCCGTCCGCCTGCACGATCTCCGCCACATCGGCCACATAGACGCCCGTCGTCTGAATGTAAATCCCGACCGGGACGCCGCAGGGGATGACCTGCGTATCCTCCACAATATTGACCGTCACCGTCTTAATCGGAAGAATCCCGAGCAGGCGGCACTCCAGCTCATAGACGCCGCACTCCGTCGTGTTCAGGTTCCCGAAGGATTCGACCGTCTCGTCCTGACTCTTTACCGTCTTCGTGATTGGAAGAAAACTGCCGACAGACACCTCGTTTCCGCGGGTCACGGAGATTGCATCCGGAATATAGCCCCACACGGAAACCAGTGAAAACGTAATCCAGAGCATCAGATACATCAGAAAAATTGTCTTCCGCTTTTGTCTGTAAAAATGTAAAATTTTCATCTCCGGCATCCTGAATCGTCATCTCCTCTTTCGTTGATCAATCGTTCTCTTTCAGCAAAAAAGGATACCTGATTGTCTCAAGTACCCTTTTTAGTATATTTCTTTTTCAATTTTACAAACTGTATGTTCTTACCGCATCTGCTAATTTTTTCATTTCGCGCGCGTTTTCCATGACGGCTTCCGTAATCTTCACCCCGCCGAGCATCCGCGCCAGCTCCGCGATGCTCTCCTCCCGGTCAAGCCGACGGATCCGTGAGATGGTGGAGGATGCGTCGGATGTCTTTTCGATCAGAAAATGCGTGTCCGCCATGGCCGCTATCTGGGGAAGATGCGTGATGCAGATGACCTGATGATCCGTTGCGGTGACCTTCATCTTTTCCGCAACCATCTGTGCCGTCCGGCCGCTGATGCCGCTGTCAATCTCGTCGAAGATCAGCGTCTCGATCTCATCGTTTTCCGCCAGCACGGTTTTGAGCGCCAGCATGATCCGCGAGAGCTCCCCGCCGGAGGCGACCGCATCCAGCGGCTTTATGGCCTCCCCCGGGTTGGTGGAAATCAGGAACCGCGCCTCATCCCACCCGTTTGCCGTGTAGTGGTCCAGCCTGTGAAACTCCATCTCCAAACGCACATCCTGAAAATTGAGTGCCTGAAGCGCCTGCTTGATCTCTTTTGTAAAAACATCCGCGGCGGACCGGCGGATTGCGGAAACTTCCCCGGATATCGCTTTCAGCCTCTCCTCCGCCTGTGCAAGATTTTCCTCCAATTGCCTGCGGTATGCGTCATAATTCGACAGCTTTTCAACCTCCGCCTCCTTCGCCGCCTTCTGCTCCAGTATTTCCGCGATGGTTTTTCCGTATTTGGACTTCAGGTGATTGATCTGATCCAGCCGCTCCCCGGTCGCCGTGAAAATCTCATCGGAAAAATCAAGCCCGTCCTGATAGGAGGCGAGATCCCGGCTAAAATCGCTGAGCAGGCTGTCGATCTCCTGAAGCTGCTCCGCCAGAGCGGCGGCCTGTTCATCATACTCCGCCACATCCAGCAGCGCCCGGACGCCCCGCCCGGTGCTGTCCGCCGCGTTGGCAGAACCATCCGCGGTGTATTCCCGGCACGCGGCCGCCGCTTCCAGAATCTTCCTTCCGTGGGAAAACCGCCGGAACTGTGCTTCCAGCTCCTCATCCTCTCCGGGCAGAAGCTGTGCCTCCTCAATCTCACGGATCTCATACTCCAGAAAAGCCAGCTCCCGCTGCTGCTGTTCCCGGTCCAGAGAGGCTTCCTCCAACCGTCGCCTGCACTCCGTATAATCCCGGTATGCATCGGCCAAAAGGGAAGGCCGGTCCCCCAGCTCCTTTTTCGCGTAGGCATCCAGATACCGCATGTGATTCTTTTTGGCCAGAAGTGTCTGGTGTTCATACTGGCCGTGGATATCGATGAGCAGCGATGCCACGCGCTGCATCAGCGCCGCGGATACCGTCTCGGAATTGATCCGGCAGACGCTCCGCCCGGATCTCATGATCTTGCGCGTCATGAGAATCTGTCCGTCCTCCGCAAAAATGTCCATCGCTTCCAGCTCGCGCTGCTGTTCTTCCCCCACCGAGAATGTCAGCTCCACCAGCGCGTACTCCGCGTTCTCGCGCAACAGCTCCCGCGGGGCTTTTCCGCCCAGAGCCAGATGAATCGAGCCGATGAGGATCGACTTGCCCGCTCCGGTCTCCCCGGACAGGATATTCAGGCTGGGGCCGAAGCTGACTTCCTCCTCCTCAATCAGGGCCAGATTCTTCACATGAAGGTTACGTAACATCTACGGTTTCCTTTCTACTCTCTCAAAAATATTTACTACGGTGTGCGATAAAACAAATTCAACGCGGGCACGCTCTCTCACACCTTTTCTGTAACTATGCCAGAAGTTTCCGGAAACGGTCAACCAGCGCCGCGGCCTCCTCCGCGGAGCGCACGGCACACATCACGGTGTCGTCCCCGGCGATACTGCCGACGACCTCCGGACAGTCCATGGTGTCAACCGCCAGCGCAACGGCCATGGCCATCCCGGATACCGTCCGGAGCACCAGAATATTCTGCGCCATATCGACGGAGAGAACGCTGTCCCGAAATACGCGGTGATATCTGCCGCTCCCCTCATCCTCTCCCCTGTCATTGAGCGCGACATAGACTTTTTTCCCGTCGCCCTGAGAAATCTTGGTCAGCTTCAGCTCCCGTATATCGCGCGATACGGTGGCCTGCGTCACGCAGAACCCCTCCCGGTTTAACTGCTCGCAGAGCTCCTCCTGCGTCTCCACCGGGCGACACCGTATGATTTCCAGAATTTTTGCCTGACGATGTTCTTTCATGATTGGAATTTGCTCCTCAGTATCTGCAGGAAGCTCAACTGGTTCACCTTCATCACCTGTGCGAAGACCGCTGCTTTCCGGATGCGGATGCGTTCCCCCACCTTCAGGGTGACGAAATGATCCCCGTCAAACGTCACCTCCGCCTCCTCGTCCCGCTCCAGCCGGCGCTTGGACAGCATGACTTCAATCTGCGCGTCCGCGCCCACCACGATACTCCGCGTCGTAAAGGACTGCGGGTTGATGGGGGTGATCAGCAGCAGCTCCGTCCGCGGGTCGACGATCGGTCCTCCGGCGGACAGGCTGTATCCGGTGGAACCAGTGGGGGTGGAGATGATCATCCCATCTGCACTGTATGTCGTCAGATATTCTCCGTTGACCGTGAGGATCAGATTGATCAGCTGCGCGCCGCCGGAACGGTGAATGACGATGTCGTTGAGGGCGGATGCCGGTTCCGCGGACGCTTCCTCATCCGGTCCGGTTCCCTCGATCATCATCCGCTTTTCCACCTCATAGCGATCCTCGAACAGGCCGTCGATCGCGGCATATACGGTCGTCATATCCAGCTCGCACAGATACCCCAGCGTTCCGAGATTGACGCCGATCAGCGGAATCTCCATCCGGGCCATATCTCTTGCGGCCCGGACCAGCGTCCCGTCTCCGCCGAGGACAATGATGCAATCCGCCTCCACATCCGCCGCGCCGAGCGCCCGAAGACCGCGGCGGCTCCACTCGGATTTGTTGCTCACATAGAAGCTGCTCTGGCCGCCCTTCGACTCGATATAATCCTGAATCGAACGGGTGACGGAGAGATCCCGGTCCCTGTGTTCATTTGTGATAATAAAAAAACGGTTCATATATCAATCCAGCTCTGCGTGCGCAGCCGCCACCACAGCCGCTGCATCGAGCCGGTCCCCCTCTTCTCCTGTCCCGGTTTTCTGAATGTGAAGCAGATACTCGATATTTCCCTCCGGTCCCTTGATCGGGGAAAAATCCAGATGAAGTGCTGAAAATCCGATCTCCTGCACAAAGGAGAGAATCTGCTCCACCACCTCCAGATGCACCTTCGGGTCGCGGACCACACCCTTTTTCCCGACCTTCTCCCTGCCGGCCTCAAACTGCGGCTTGATCAGGCAGACCATCTGTGCATCGTCCCGGAGCAGCTCCCGCGCCGCGCCGAGCACCTTTGTCAGAGAAATAAACGAGACATCAACGGAGGCAAAATCGAGCGCCTCCCCGATATCCTCCGGCTTCACATAGCGGATATTTGTTTTCTCCATACAGACGACGCGCGAATCCTGACGGAGCTTCCATGCAAACTGCCCGTATCCCACATCCACGGCGTACACCTTTGCCGCGCCGTTTTGCAGCATGCAGTCCGTAAATCCGCCGGTGGAGGCGCCGATATCCATGCAGATTTTTCCGGACAGGTCAAGGCCAAACTGCACCATGGCCTTTTCCAGCTTTTTCCCGCCCCGGCTGACATATTTCTGCGTATTCCCGCGGACCTCAATGCTGACCGTCTCCTCAAAAAAGGTCCCCGCCTTATCCTCCCGCTGACCCTCCACAAAGACATCGCCCGCCATGATCATCGCCCTGGCCTTTTCCCTGGAGGGAGACAGGTTCCGTTTTACCAGCAGAACATCCAATCGACTCTTCATAATTTATCATACGCCTCTGTAATCTTCTGCGCTATATGGGCGGCACCCAGCCCGACCTTCTCCCGAAGCTGTGAAACCGTGCCGTGGCAGACAAACTGATCCTCGATTCCGAACCGCAAAAAGGCCGTGTCCGCATTCAGTTCATCCAGATACGCACCCACGGCCTCCCCAAAACCGCCGCGGAGCATATTTTCCTCTATCGTCACAATGAGAACATGCTCCTCCACTGCTCTTTTTACGGAATCCCGGTCAATCGGCTTGACAAAACGGGCGTTAATCAGAGAACAGTCATACCCCTTATCGTGAAGTATTCTGTGGACATCCAGCGCCGTCTCCACCATGGCGCCGACCGCAAAGATAGCGATCTGGAGCTCCTCATAGATCCACTCGCTCTTTCCGCAGCGAACCGGCGCGCGGTAACCCCGCAGGCCGTCGTAAGCCTGTCCGCGCGGATAGCGGATCGCAGCCGGCCCCTCGTACCGGGAGGCAAACCAGAGCATATCGGCCAGCTCCCACTTGTTTTTCGGAGCCATGACCACCATGTTCGGCATCATGGACAGATACGAGAGATCGAGCACCCCGTGGT
>JAJQBV010000065.1 GCA_021203115.1 Clostridiales bacterium
CACCTATATCAATCCGGATATGGCTCCGCTGTTGGTGCAGCATGGCTGCATTGACCGCCTGGTTCCCTATCAGCAGTCGGTATTGCTGGTGGATGAGGTGAAAAAGGCAGTCGGAGAGGAGAGAGTAGAATTTACGACCCTTCCCACGGCCGATCATGAGGATGCCCAGTACGGAACAGAGGAGAACCTGACAATTATATGGAACTTTCTGAAGAAGTATCTGTAAGATGAGGAGCGCCGTACCCAATGCGGGCGCGGCGCCTTTTTAAAATATGGAGAACACAATGAATTTAACAGAGAAACCATTTTATCTGACAGAGGAACAGGTGTGCTGGGTGAAGGAGACTCTGGCCTCCCTTGACACAAAACAGAAAGCCGGGCAGCTGTTTTGTGTGATGGGGCAGGATTACAGCGCACAGGAGCTGAAATCTCTGGTACAGGATTACTGCATCGGCGGCATCCTCTTCCACCCTGCTCCGGCGAAGGATATCCGCGCATGGTATGAGCCGCTGGATGCGGCAGCGGAGGTTCCGCTCTTAAAGGCCGCGAATCTGGAGGAGGGCGGCTCCGGCGGCCTGTCGGACGGTACATTTTTCGGATGGCCGATGACTGTTGCGGCGACGGACAGCAGAGATATGATGGAAAAGTTTGCGAAGGTCTGTGCGAGGGAGGGACGATCGGTCGGCATTAACTGGACATTTTCTCCGGTCTGCGATCTGGATCTGAATTTTCGCAATCCGATCACGAATGTGCGGACCTGCGGGTCAGACCTGCAGCGGGTGAAAGAGTTTTGCTCCTGCTATGTGACGACGCTTCAGACGGAGGGAGTGGCTGCCTGTGCAAAGCATTTCCCGGGGGATGGCGTGGATTTCCGGGATCAGCATCTGCATCCGACCTACAACAGTCTGTCTGCAAAAGAATGGTATGAAAGCTACGGGGCGGTTTACCGGCAGCTGATTGAGGACGGGCTCATGAGCATTATGGTCGGTCATATCGTACAGCCGAATGTCGCCATGGAGATTAACCCTGCGCTTACATTTGAGGAATGTCTGCCGGGCTCTTTGTGCCGGGAGCTTCTGACCGGTGTGCTCCGGGAACGGTTTCATTTTAACGGGCTGATTACCACGGATGCAACGATTATGAGCGGGTTTACACAGGCGCTGCCGCGTCGGCAGGCCATTCCGCAGGCGATTGCGGCAGGCTGTGATATGCTTGTATTCAACACGGATTTTTACGAAGACTATCAATATATACTGGAAGCTCTCGCAAACGGCGATCTGACGATGAAGCGGTTGGACGAGGCTGTGACCAGAATTCTGGCATTAAAGGCAAAGGTGGCGGGGAATCGGCCGGAGCCTGCGGCGGATGTTCCATCTGCACAGTGGCAGGCAGAGTGTGCCGATCAGTGTGTCACACTGGTCAAAAACGTGCAGGATGTTCTGCCGATCACACCGCAGCGTTTCCCGCGGATCCGTCTTATGACATTCGGGAATGACAGTACGGTGGACGGCAGTATGACTGATATCGCGGAGGAGCTGCTTCGGGCAGAAGGCTTTGAGACGGAGCGGTTTGACATTACGAAGGAAGAGATGCACGGCACAAAAAGTCTACCGGGAGACCAGCTGACGTTGTATCTGGCAAACTGTGAGCATGCCTCAAACCAGACGGCGATCCGGCTGTTCTGGGCAAAAAAACATGCATTGGATGTGCCGCGGCATGTGGAGGAAGAGCCGAGCATATTTGTTTCTTTTTCCAACCCGTATCACCTGCAGGATGTACCGCGTGTGAAGACCTATATCAATGCATACAGCTGCCATCGGCCGATGATCGAGGCGGTGATTGCAAAGCTCACGGGGAAGAGTGAATTCCACGGGGTTTCTCCGGTGGATGCCTTCTGCGGACTGCCGGATGCCCGGCTGTGAGAGAAAAAGTGAGTAAAAAATAAGAAGAAATGTTGTTGCGGGACAGAACAAAGAGGAGTACGATGAAATACAAAGCAGTAATTTTTGATCTGGATGGCGTGATCTGTTATACAGATCGGTATCACTATCTGGCGTGGAAACAGATTGCGGATCGGGAAGGAATTTACTTTGACGAGAGCATTAATGACCGCCTTCGCGGCGTGAGCCGGATGCAGAGTCTGGGAATCATTCTGGAGAAGGCGGATCGAACCTATTCGGAAGAGGAAAAACGCAGACTTGCGGAAGAAAAGAATCAGGCATATCGCGAGTTCCTTGTACAGATGACGCCCGGGGATCTGCCGGAGGAAGTAAAAAAGGTATTACAGACTCTGAAGAAGGCAAAGATACAGATGGCGATCGGATCCTCCAGCAGGAACACGAAACTGATTTTAAAGCAGATCGGGTTGGAGAATTTTTTTGACGCTGTCAGTGACGGGACCAACATCACACATTCCAAACCGGATCCGGAGGTATTTGTAAAAGCTGCGGCGATGCTGAACCTGCCGCCGAAAGACTGCGTTGTGGTGGAGGATGCCGGGACAGGAGTCGAGGCGGCTTACCTCGGCGGGTTTGCCTCTGTTGGGATCGGCGAGGCTGCGCGCGCACCGAAGGTGACTTATCCGCTTCGTTCCATTGGCGGTCTGCCTGCAATTTTGTTTCAGGAATAAAAATGAGGAGGTTAAACGAAATGCCAAATTGCATTCCGATTATTAATCAGACATTGGAATTGTCGGAGGTAAAGGATCAGTGGTTTCTGGATCAGACATGGAATTGCTGGTGCCTGGAGGATGTACTGTATACGATGAAGGCGACAACGCCGAAATTTCAGCGCCTCAGTATTTTTGTACCGGCACCCTATATGAAGGAGGGCGGTGTGATCAATCCTGAGGGCAGCGTGAACGGATATACGGCAAAGACTGCGCCCGTCATCATGAATAATAATTCGGCGGGATACATGCAGATGCCCCATATGTGGCTGGGTGGTCCGCGCTGCTTTGGCGGGAATTATCTGGAGCGGGGTTTTGTCTATGTGACCTGCGGAAACCGCGGCCATGAGTCCAAAGATGAAAACGGGAAGCGCTGCGGGAAAATACCGGCCAATCTGGTCGATTTAAAGACCGTGATCCGTTTCCTGCGCCACAACGCGGAGTTCCTGCCGGGCGATATGGAAAAGATCGTATCGATCGGATGGAGCGCGGGCGGCGCCATGTCCACCTTGCTCGGCGTGACCGGAAATAATAAGAAATATGATCCGTATCTGGAAGAAGCAGGCGCTTTTATGGATGAGCGGGACGATGTCTATGCGGCGCAGATTTACTGCCCGATCATAGATCTGGAGCACGCCGACCTCGCTTATGAGTGGATGTTTTCTGCGGACAAGGAAAATGAGGCTTCCCCGGCGGGACCGGCCGGAGTCATGACCTCTTTCCAGGAAGCTTTGTCCGAAAAACTGAAGGAGATGTATATAGAGTATTTTAACGGGATGCAGCTTCGGGATCCCGACACCGACATGGCGCTCACTCTGAATGCCGACGGACGAAGCGGGAGCGCGTATGATTATCTGATGGAAAAAATTTCCTCCTCAGCTACCAAATACCTGACAAAGCTGGCTGCGGGAGAACTGGAGGAGAGATACAGCCCGGAGGATTACCTGAAGGGCAATTACAGCTATGAGGCGCCCGCGCCCATGGGCGGCGAGGATGAGGATTCCTCAGATCTGATGCAGGGACATGCCGGCCCGGGAGTGGCGCTGAATAAGCCGCCGGTGGGAGATCCGGAGAATACACCGGCAGAGCCGCCGACACTGGGCGATATGGTTTCCCACCCGCCGAAGGGCATTCCGGCGCCTCCGCCATTTGTCCCGCCGACGGTCAGAATGCAGGGGAAGGATAAATCCGCGTGGCTGATATGGGATGGAAAACAGGCCGTTGTATCGGATCTGGATACCTATGTATTGAATCATCGTCGGAGAATGAAGCCCTGCACCTCCTTTGACACATTGAAGTGTGACAGCGGGGAAAACAAGGTGTTCGGCAAATCAGAACAGGCGGTGGTGCATTTTGACAATTCCGCGGCGGCAGCGATCGCATCCCTGAAGGATCAGTTCCCGGAGGAGTATGCGAAATACTATATGCCGTTTGCGATTGAGGCAGAAGATCCCGGGCTTGATGTGCAGAGAGATTTAAACAACCCGTTGCACTATATCGGTACGGAGGAAGTGTCAGACAGCGCGAAATATTTCCGTATTCGTGTGGGAGCATCGGATGCGGATACCTCCTTTACAATGAGTATGGCGCTGGCGCTGAAGCTGGCAAATGCCGGAAAGCCGGTGGATTATGCGTTGGTGTGGGACAAGCCGCACTGTGAAGCGGATTATCCGGGAGAGTTCTGCGACTGGATTGAGTCAATCTGCGCGAGGTAAGGATCATGGGGATGGATTACAGTAAAATCAACCGGTGGATTCTGGGAGAAGACCGCTTTGATCCGCTTCATCCGGGAAAATGCGAGGCGGTGATGTCTCTGGGAAATGGTTATCTCGGCCTGCGCAGTGCTGCGGAGGAGCGGTATCTGAATGAGACCAGAGGACTGTTTGTGAACGGTACTTTTAATAAGTTTGATCCGGATGCGGTGACGGAGCTTCCGAATGTCCCGGACATGACGGCGATCGAGCTGTGGCTTGATGGGGAGCGGTTTCATCTGAAACAGGGAACGGTGGAGGAGTATGCCCGTGTGCTGAATATTCACACCGCTCAATTGTCACGTAAAGTAGTGTGGGCTTCTCCGAAGGGAAACCTGTTCCGTCTTACCTTCTGCCGTGTCGTTTCGCTCAGCCGGCTGCATGAGTTTGCGCTCCGGGTGGAGATCACTCCGCTTTCCGGCGATGTGCAGGTGAGAGTGAGATCCGGCATTGACGGCCGGGTGACAAACACCGGCGCACAGCATTTTACGGACAGGGAAAAGCGCTTTTATGACGGACAGTACATCCAGTATGTGCCGAAGACCACAGAGTCACAGATCACATTTGTCGAAAATGCGGGACACCGTTTTGCCGTGAATGGGGCGGCGGTCGATGTTTCTATGGAAGTCAACATGGATCTGCGCACTGTCTACGGAGAATACCGGCTGCAGATCGGCCGGGAGGAGACGCTCTCTATTGAAAAATACTGTAATGTCTATACGACGCGCGATCTGGATATGCAGGGAAAGACTGTGGCTCAGATTCAGAAACTGTCTCTGGATGCGCTGAAGGATCAGGCCCGGAGAGGGTACGATGCCGCGGCGGAAGAGACGGCAAATGACTGGAGAAAACAGGTCTGGGATCAGATGCCGGTCATCATCGAGGGGAATGATTACGATCAGTTTGCCGTGCGTTTTGCCCAGTATCATATGAGACTTATGGTTCCGGCACATGACAACCGGATGAATATCGGCGCCAAGGGGCTGTCGGGAGAGGGCTATCGGGGACATTGTTTCTGGGATACGGAGATTTTTCTTCTTCCCTACTACATTTTCACACAGCCGGAGATTGCCCGAAAGCTGGTGGAATACCGATATCTGTCTTTGCCGGGCGCACACAAAAAGGCCGAACACAACGGGTATGAGGGAGCCATGTTCCCGTGGGAATCAGCCTGGTTGGATGACGGCGAGGTAACTCCGGAATATCAGGGGGTGGACATCGTCACCGGATTGCCGATCAAGGTTTGGTCGGGCTTTATCGAGCAGCATATCACGGCGGATGTGGCCTTCGGTGTGTGGCAGTATTACACGATTACCGGTGATCAGGATTATATGGACCGGTACGGCTATGAGCTGATTTTCGATACGGCGCGGTTTTGGGTATCCCGGTTGGAGAATGTCTGTCGGCAGATCCATGAAAGCGTGAATCCGCTAACCGGAGTCACAGAGTTTTCGGAAACTGTGACAGAGGACGGTCT
>JAJQBV010000106.1:0-5508 GCA_021203115.1 Clostridiales bacterium
ACATGGGAAGCGCTTTGAAGAAGATGCTCCACGCCCCGCACTACAGTATCCGCCACCTGATCCGGCTTTCGGATTTCCCCGTCGGAAAACATCTCGTTTGCCGCCAGATTCGACACGCATTCCAGAAGAACGACTTGTCCGGATACAATCTTCGCCTGCTCCAAATGGCGTTGGCATTCTACGGTCTCAAAACCCATACCGTCCCGGATTGCTCGATGGCGCCCGACCCGCCGCCGACTCTCCTCGTCATACACTTCCATTGTGGCGATGTAAAGCTTCGGCCCGGCATCCAGCTCCATACAGCGCCGCTGCGCATATTCTGATTTTCCGCTTCCGGATCCCCCGGTCACAAGAATCAACATATTTTACTCCCGCACTTCCGGCCTAGTCCCTTGACTCAATGACCAGCAGGATTCCGCTGCGCAGCTCTATCGTAGCTGCCTCCGCGCGAATCTCGTTGCTGACGCCTCTGGCCTTGCCCGAAAGAAGCGTAAAATCTTCCACCTCATAGGCAAACCCTCTCAGGGTCAGACCATCCACCTGCGGCGTGAAGGGAATCAGCGACACATATTTACCGAACTGCTCCGCCCTGCGGATCGTCATACCATCCTGCGTCATCTGGATCCGGTTGTGGGGATCAATGATCGCACAGGATACCCCGGCGTCCATAGCCATTTTCAACAGATGCAGGTTCCCGAGGACATGATCAAGACGGGTCCCTGTCCCGCCGAGGATCGTGATCGCGTCCGCACCCATCTCAATGGCCCGCATAATTGCAAGCTCCGTGTCCGTCTCATCCTTCTCAGCCGGAAATGTCTCGAGCCGCTGAGGACATCGCTCCTGAAAATACTGCAGCACCTCCGGATTCACCGAGTCAAAATCTCCCAGAATCACATCCGGCAGCACCCCCGCTGTCCGGCAAAAATCAAGGCCGGAATCCGCGGAGATGATCCGATCCCACTCATGATCATTGATCCATTTTTCTGCAAACGGGAGGTCGATTTGACCCCCCGTAATAATCAAAGCATTCATAATCTTTCCTCTGATCACTCTCCCATGATCTGTAAAAACTGATGAACATTCTCCTCGATGTCACCCTTGAAAACAGCGCTTCCGGCCACGATGATATTCGCGCCCGCCTGAAGGATATCCCTAAGATTCCCCAGTGTCACGCCGCCATCGACCTCGATATCCGTCTGGCAGCCCTTGTGCTCGACCATTTCCCTGAGATCACGAATCTTCTGCAATATATAGGGGATAAACGGCTGTCCGCCAAAACCGGGATTAACCCCCATCAGCAGCACCATATCCAGCTCCGGGAGAATGTACTCCAGCTCAGAAAGCGGCGTGGCGGGATTTAAAACCGCACCGGCCAGCAAGCCTTTATCCTTGATCTCATAGATCGTGCGGTCGAGGTGTCTGCACGCCTCCGCATGTACCGTAATCAGATCCGCGCCCGCGTCCGCAAAATCCTTCACATAGCGAATCGGGTTCTCGATCATCAGATGAACGTCAAAGATCCGGTCCGTGCATCCCCGGATTGACTCGATCACGGGTACACCGTAAGAGATATTCGGCACGAACATCCCGTCCATAACATCAATATGTACATACTGGGCACCCGCCCGGTCCAGAATCCGAATCTGTTCTCCGAGCTTTGAGAAATCCGCCGCTAAAATCGAAGGCGATAAACAATTCATCGTATTCTCCCCTCAGTATTTCTTTTTGTCACTCATCTCCTGACAGATCCGGAGATAATTTTCATATCTGCTCTGACTGATCCTGCCGTCCTGCACGGCCGTTTTTACGGCACAGCCCGGCTCATTCCTGTGGCTGCAGCCCCGAAACCGGCAGTTGCCGCGAAACGGTGCAAACTCCGGAAAAAACAGATCCGACATGTCCGCCTCCACCGTCAGGGAGGTAAATCCGGGCGTGTCGAAAATAAAAGTATCCTCTTCGATTCTGATCAGCTCTGAATGTCGCGTCGTATGCCGCCCGCGCTGAACCTTTTGGCTGATCTCACCGGTCTCCATCTGTGCATAGGGTGCCAGCAGATTGATCAGCGTAGACTTGCCGACGCCGGACGGCCCGGCCACCGTGCTGACCTTTCCGCTGAGCTGTCTGCGGATCGGCTCAATCCCTTCATTGGTCAGTGCACTGAAAAAAAACAGCGGGTAACCGGTCGGCAGATACGCTTCCCGTATCCTGTCCATCTCCTCCGTGGAGGCAAGATCCATCTTGTTCATACAGATCACAGACAGGATCTGCTGCTGTTCCATCGTAACCAGGAAACGATCCAGAAGGTTCAGGTTCGGCTGCGGTGAAGTCAGGGCGAATATCACGACAGCCTGATCCACATTCGCCACTGCCGGGCGGATCAGTGCATTTTTCCGTGGAAGAATGTCGACGATGTTGCCGGTTTTCTCCTCCTCACTGATCGGTTCCATGGCGACATAATCGCCGACCAGGGGCTTGATATTCTGCTTGCGGAAAATGCCCTTTGCCCTACATTCGTAGATACCGGATCCCGATACGGATACATAGTAAAATCCGGCTATCCCTTTTATAATCCTGCCCTTTTTCATGAACTACTCTTCGTGGAATGTAACGGTCTCCTCCTGCGGATTGGATGCGACCACATTTCCCGATTCGTCATAGTAATACCACACTATAACCAGCGTTCCCTGATTTGTTCCCGTAATCCCGGTCACGGAAATCGTGTACGGGAATGTCGTGATATTTGTCCACGATCCGATCAGTTCATCGCTCTCTGCCTTGTAGAGCTCGATATTTGCATAGGCAACCGTCACATTGGTCGGCGCCTTAATCTCATTATTGGTATAATAAGTGGTTTCCTTCGCACCCAGACTGATCACCAGATCGACTGACGTGCCCATATCCACATACTGTCCATTGGATACGCTCTGGCTGATTACACATCCCTCTGCCACGGTATCACTGTAATCCTGTGTAACGGAGCCTACATTCAGGCTCGCATCAGCCAATGCGGTCCGTGCGTCTGCCTCTGACTGTCCTCTCACATCCGGCACCTTTGTCGTCTCACTTCCCTGACTGACATAAATCGTAACTGTGTCTCCTTCGACCGCGGTGCTGTCGGCCGACGGACTCTGACGGATAACTTTTCCGGCTTCAACAGAGCTGTCATACTCAAACTCACGCACAGCATTTAATCCTCTGTCCTGCAAAGCAGCCATGGCTGAATCTGAGGTATAACCAACCACATTCGGAACCGTGATTTCCGTAACTTCCTCGACTTCCTCCTCCGGCTCGGCAGCTACCGTAACATATATCGTCGTTCCTTCAGCCACCAGATCTCCCGCTTCCACATCCTGGAAGATAATCTGGCCGGGCTCATAGTCCTCCGACTCCTCCTCTCCGCTCTGTTCTACCAAAAGGCCAATCTCCTCCAGCTCTTCCGCTGCCTCAGTCAGCGTCATACCGGTGAGGGAGATCATCTCAACCTGTTCTGTCGTCTCGGTTATCTCAGTATCAGCGGATGATTTCCTGCTGAAATCGATCAATCCGAAGAAATTCCCTACAATATAGATTACGACAGCCGCAATAATAACAAGAACCACAATCATCAGGACTTTGACGATTTTCTCCATCCGGGAATTTAAAAAACCGTCATCGTCATCCTCGTCTTCATCCTCGTCATCGTCATCCTCATAAATATAGCCGTATTTTCCGTGTTTATCCTCTTCCTCATCATCCTGAGAGATGGAAGTTCCGTCCTGAATCGCCCGTAACTCCTCCTCGCTGACGACACGGGTTTTCCCCGCAACGGGAGCATTCAGGTCGACGAAATCCTCGTTCGGAGTCAGGAGCGACTTCCGCAGATCCACCAGCAGATCCTCCATGGAGCCATAGCGCCGGCCCGCGCTTTTCTGAGTACATTTCAGGATAATCTTCTCCAGACTGATGGGGAGATCCGATGCATACTCGGAGGGCGGAATCATCTCATCCTGAAGGTGCTTGATTGCGACAGCCACCGTGCTGTCCCCGTCAAACGGCACCCTGCCGGTCACCATCTCATACATGACGATGCCCAGTGAATAGATATCACTGGCGTTGCTGACAAACCCGTTTCTCGTCTGCTCCGGCGAAGCGTAGTGGACGGATCCCATGACATCCGCGTGGATCGTGTTCTCAGAAACTGCACGCGCGATGCCGAAATCTGTTACCTTGACCTTTCCGTCTGTGGAAATCATAATATTCTGCGGCTTGATGTCCCGGTGAATGATATTTCTGGCGTGAGCCGCCTGAATGCCGCGGGCCACCTGAATGGCGATGCTCAAAGTTTCCTTGTAATTGAGCTGTCCCTTTTTTTCAATATAAGTCTTCAGCGTGATTCCCTGCACATATTCCATAATAATGTAATGCAGGTCACCCTGTGTCCCGACATCATAGACATTGACAATATTCGGATGCTCCAGTCCGGCCGCGGACTGTGCTTCCGCACGGAACTTTTCCACAAAATTTCTGTCTGTGCCGAACTCCGCCTTTAACACCTTGATCGCAACGCATCTGCCGAGCGTGAGATCCTTGGCCTTATAGACATCCGACATCCCGCCGGCACCGATCTTTTTCTCTATCTCATAGCGATCTGCAATTATCATTCCATTCTCTATCATCTGCATTTACCTCTCCAATTCCGGATCTATTAAAATAACCGTGATGTTATCCTTACCACCATTTTTATTTGCCTGATCAATCAAATATTCTGTCTTTGAGAGCATATCATCGGATCCGGCCAGTATCCTGAGGATCTCTTCGTCCTCAATCATATTCGTCAATCCGTCCGAGCACAGAAGAATCCATTCGCCCGGCTTTACCTCTGTCTCAAAGATGTCCGCCCTCACCGTGTTATCCGCGCCGACAGCCCGGGTGATGATATTGCGGTCCGGATGACGCTTCGCCATCTGTGCATCCATTTCTCCCAGCCGCACCATTTCCTGGACGAGCGAGTGATCCTCCGTAATCTGGCGGATATCATCGCCGATCACATACAATCTGCTGTCACCCACATTCGCTGTCGTCAGGGTCTGTCCGTTCAGTACCGCTGCGACGACGGTCGTTCCCATTCCCATGGTTTCCGGATGTCCGTCGGCATACTTCCGGACCGCGTCGTTGGCACGGGTAATACTCTCACAGAGAATACGGTCGAACTCGCAAAGCTTTGTCGTTCTCGCCGTCTCCGCTATTGTTTTTACCGCACATCTCGATGCAAAATCTCCGGCGTTGTGTCCGCCCATCCCATCCGCGACAATGAAGAGATTGGGCAGGTTTCCCACCGGCTCTTCCGATGCAAAAAAATAATCCTGATTCATCTCTCTGCGGATACCGATGTCAGTCAGGGAACATGTTTTCATCTAAAACATCCTGCCTTTCCGCATGTCTCCCGCACCGCAGTCCGAATCATGGAAAAGCACGGAAAATATACTTTTGTCATTTTAGCACAAGAAAATCAAAAGGACAAGTCAATAC
>JAJQBV010000106.1:5518-5731 GCA_021203115.1 Clostridiales bacterium
GCTTGGAGCGATTCTTTAACTGTACTAACTGTCAAAGACGGGATTATATCACCTTCAATTTTTTATGTCAACTATATATAGGTAAAGCTTCATACCCACACTGTTATCATGTTTTTAACCTTTACATAGGTAATCCAGACACCGCCGTACACGGCACGACACGGGAGTTTGACAGTTGCATAGAGTAAAAATCAGTCGCAGGCCGCATAAAAC
>JAJQBV010000054.1 GCA_021203115.1 Clostridiales bacterium
CAAACACGGTGTAAAGTAGGGCTTTCCGAAGCTCTCAAGCTGTGCGAGGTGAATGAGGACAAAGAGCAGTCCGATCAGGAAACCGTAATATCCCCATGCTGCGCCGAGGCCGATGAAGACAAATTTTAACAGGCGGAAGGCCGTAGCAAAGTCCTCATTGGGGATGGCAAAGGAGCAGAGCGCCGTGAAAGCCACGATAATGACGACCATCGGGCTGACAATATTGGCGTCCACCGCCGCCTGACCGATGATGAGTCCGCCCACAATGCCGATTGTATTCCCCGTGGCACCCGGCAGCCGGACGCCGGCCTCCCGCAGCAGTTCGAAGGACAGCTCCATCAGCAAAATCTCGACGACGCCCGGAAACGGAACGCCCTGCCTGGCCGCCGCAAAGGAAATCAGTAGCTTTGTCGGCAGAATTTCCGTGTGAAAATTGGTTGCCGCCAGATACAGCCCCGGCAGCACCATGGCAAAAAAGGAGGCAACATATCGCAAAATCCGGGTGAATGTGGCAATCTCCCACCGGCTGTAATAGTCGTCCGCGGTCTTGATAAAGGAATTGTAGTCCGTCGGGAAAATCAAGGCCTCCGGCGAATTGTCGAGGACGACCACCATCCTGCCCTCCAAAAGCGCCATCGCCGCCCGGTCCGGGCGCTCCGTAACCTGAAACTGCGGAAACGGCGAGTACCAGTATTTCTCGGAGAGCTGCTGCACCACACCGATATCCTGCACGCCGTCGATGGAGAACCCCTCCAGCCGCCGCTCCATCTCCTCCAGAAACTCCGGATAAATCAGGCCGTCATAATACATAAGATACAGATTTGTCTTCGACCGCACACCTACCTTGTGCTCCCGGACCTTGACATCCGCAGAGCGGATCCGCTTGCGGATCAGAGCCGCGTTCTGCTTCACGGAGTTGGAGAAACGCTCGTTGCTTCCCCGGACCGATTTCTCCGACTCCACTTCCTGAAGAGACATGGCCGGATAGCCTTTGTCCGGAATTTTCACGGCCCGGTCAAAGCCGTCAAAAAAGAGAATGCACTCTCCGGTCAGCAGCCCATCCGCCGCCTCCTGCATCGTGGCAAAGGGGACGGCGTCGGAAACACCCATCCCGTTCTCCCGAACCTTTCGGATCACCTCGTCGGCGGGCAGGCGCGTCAGCGAAGACAACAGATTTCCGACGGTGCTTTTCTCCAGCATACTCTCTCCGCCCGTGATCTCGATGTAGGAGAGAAACGCGCGGACGCTCATATCCTCGCCGAGACTCATCTCCAGCATCTTGATGTCCGCGCAGTCCGAAAACGCCTCCTTCCACCACTGTATATTCTGATCCAGTTTTTTTGAGACATCCCTGTTTTCCATCCCGTCCATACGCCTCCGTATCATCCGCTTATGTAAAAGAAAAAGGAGCCGACATCGCTGTCTGCTCCTCTAGTATGTGAATCTCTCTGTAATTTTATACACGCAGGCTATTCCTGCTCGCGGATGATCTTCTTTACGCCCTCCGTCTGATTTTCCAGATGCTGGCGGGTATAGGCCGCCGCCTTCTGCGCATCCCCGCTCCGAACCGCCTCGTAGAGCTGATAATGCTCCTCGATCAGCTGCGGGTAAACGGAGGAATCCTTCAGATACTCCACACGGTAACGGTACATCTGCTCGCGCAGATTATTCAGCATCGCCAGCAGCTTCGGATTGTCCGACGACATGTAGAGAACATCGTGGAAATTCTCATCCGCCTTGGCGATCAGCGGGATATCGCCGGTCCTGGTCTTCTCCCGAAACGCCTCCATCGCCACGCGCAGCTGCTGCATCTCATTCTCTGTGATATTCTGACAGGACAGGCGGACGGCAAGTTCCTCCAGCGCACAGCGGATCTGAAGCACATCCTCCATATCCTTCTCCGTCATCCGCGCAACCTCCGCGCCCTTGCGGGGAATCGTGATGGCCAGCCCCTCCTGCTCCAGCATCCGGATCGCCTCGCGGATCGGCGTCCGGCTGACACCCAGCTTGGAAGCCAGCTGCAGCTCCATCAGCCGCTCGCCGGGCTTTAAATCGCCCTTCAGAATCGCTGCCCGTAAAGTCTGAAACACAATGTCGCGAAGCGGCAGATACGCATCCATCTGCAGCTCCAGATTATCCTTCATTTTCTGCCTCCCTCCCATTCGCTGTATCATTGAAATGAAAACCAGCGGTTTTGTCTGTCGTCGTCCGTCTGTCTACCGGCGGTTGTTGTGGATTTCCGATGTGTATACGTTTTTCGCCAGCCCGGACTGCTTCAGCGCATCGTAAGCGCCGCGAATCTCTTTCTCATTATGGTACAGGCCGAATACCGCCGGTCCGCTCCCGCTCATCATCGTTCCCAGCGCGCCGTTTTCCTTCATCAGATTCTTGATCTCCCGAATCACCGGCTGCTCCCGCGCGGTCACGGTTTCCAGAATATTGTCCATGTTCTCCGCCACACCGCGGAGATTTTTCTTCTTAATCTCCTCCAGGATCCGGGCAATATCCGGATGCGGGGTCGCGTCCGTCAGCTTCAGCTGCTCATACACATGCTTTGTGGACACGGAAAACGCCGGTTTCGCAATCAGAACCGGACACTTCGGCATGGGCGGCAGGGCAGTCAGCTTCTCGCCGATCCCCTCCGCCAGCGCTGTCCCGCGCATAATACAGAACGGAACATCCGCGCCCAGCGTGAGACCCAGCTCCATCAGCCTGCTCTGTTTCAGGCCGAGATTAAAGATCCGGTTCATCCCGACCAGAACCGCCGCGGCATCCGAGCTCCCGCCCGCCATGCCGGCGGCCACCGGGATAAACTTCTGGAGCGTAATCCGCACGCCCTCCTTGATCTTGAACTCATCCTTCATTAATTTTGCCGCCTTGTACACCAGATTATTCTCGTCCACAGGCAGGTAAAACAGATTGGTCTGTACATGAATCTGGGGAGAACGGGTCTTTTTGATCTCCACCCGGTCATACAGGTGGATCGACTGCATGATCATGCGAACCTCATGGTAGCCGTCCTCCCGCTGGCCAATCACATCCAGCCCCAGATTTATTTTTGCCAATGCCTTTAAGCTGATCTCATCCATGTTGGTACCTCTGACTATTTGTATGCTGTATACATTTATTGTATTATTTTAAATACAATCCGGTGTTCTGTCAATCAGTTTTTATCGCTTTGCCGCCTTTGCCTGCGCCTTCGCCATAAACTTGTCGCTGTTTATGATAAAACGCTCATGGATTCCCTCGCCGATCAGCTCCGCATCGTCATATGCCTTCACGGAAAAGACCAGGCGGCGGCCGTCCACCACGGTCAGCTCGCTCTCACAGCGAACCGTCATTCCCAGAGGCGTCGCCGCCAGATGCTTCACGCGAAGCTCGATGCCGACGGTACCCTGTCCCTCGTCCAGATAGGGCTGCACGCTCCCGCTGGCCGTCTTCTCCATCAGGGCGATCATGCATGGCGTCGAAAACACCTCCAGCAATCCGCTGCCGACCGCCGCGGCGGAATTCTCATAGGTCACCTCTGTCTGCTGCTGTCCTTTGATTCCTGTCTCTAACATCCTGCACCTCCGTCTTGATTTTTAATATGGAAAAAGCATACCATAAACCTTGTATTTCTTCAACGCACAAGTTTTTCTGTTGTGACTTTCCCGAGGCTGTGATATACTTGCTCACGGAAAAGGAGTTTTATTATGAAGAAAATCGGCTGTTTTTTCAAAAGCATTGTACCCTGCCTGATTCTGATTCTTTTGCAGGTTGTCGTCCTGATTCCCATGGAAGTCGTATACGCACTGCGAAATATCGGCGACACCGGATTCAATGTCAGCGGGATCGTCAGCCTGATCGGCTCCTCCTCGTCGGACGCCTCCTTCAGCCAGACGGTCAACCTGATCTACGGCTGCCTGTCGCTGCTGATCTTCGGGATCTGGTATCACCGCGTTTTTGTCCGCCCGTTTCGCGGACGCCGCGCGGAAAACTATCCCCGCGGATTCTCCTTCCACACGATCATGGCGATCCTCCTCCTTGCGATCGGCATGCAGTATGTGACCGCGCTGATGGTCGGCGTGACCGCGGCGCTGCGCCCGGACTGGTTGAGCGCCTACAATACCCTGATGGAGAGCGCGGGGTACGGCGATGTCACTCTCATACTGGCTGTATACACGGTGATTCTGGCTCCCCTCTCGGAGGAGCTGGTGTTCCGCGGGCTGATCTTCCGCTACGCGCGCCATGCCCTCCCGTTCTGGCTCGCCAACATCTGGCAGGCGCTGCTTTTCGGACTAATCCACGGCAACTTTATTCAGGGGATCTACGCCTTTGTGCTCGGTCTCTTCCTTGGATTTGTCTGTCACCGTGGCAGAGGGATCAAGTATTCCATCCCCGTCCACATTCTTTTTAACATCATCGGCGTCTGGTATTCCGACCTGATCGAGCTGACGACCTCATTCAACTATGCCGTCGCCATGGGCGCAGGACTTGCCCTGCCGCTCTTCGCGGTGTGGCTGTTCTATAGCGATTTTACTGTGAAAGTGTCGGATAAGTAAACAAAACCCCGTGCAGAACTTTCGTTTCCGCACGGGGTTCGTTTTTCTCGTCAAAGCTTTGGCGCTTTACTCCTCCTCCATCTCCACGGTGATCTTATCCAGATGCCAGATCTCATCCACATACTCCTGAATGGTACGGTCTGAGGAGAACTTGCCCACACATGCCACCTGAGACATCGCCAGCTTCGCCCACCGCTTCTCATCGCGGTATGCCTCCTCGACACGCTCCTGCGCCGCCGCATAGGAGCGGAAATCCTTCAGGCAGAAATAGGTATCCGCATACTGCGTATTCTCCGTGTTAAGGAGAGAATTGTACAGCTTCCGGAACTGCTCGGTGTGGTGCGGAGAATAAAATCCGTTGATCAGCTGCATCAGCACCTGACGGATCTCCTGATCACTGTTGAAAATATCCATGGGATTGTAGTCCCGCACGCGCTCGTGCTCCATGACCTCATCGGAGCTCATGCCGAAGATAAACATATTCTCCTCGCCCACTTCCTCGGCCATCTCCACATTCGCGCCGTCCATCGTACCAATCGTCACCGCGCCGTTTAACATGAATTTCATATTTCCGGTGCCGGAAGCCTCCTTGCTGGCCGTGGAAATCTGCTCAGACACATCCGCCGCCGCAAAAATCATCTCCGCGTTGGATACCTTATAATCCTCGATAAAGACAACCTTGATCTTGCCGTTGATGCTCCGGTCATTGTTGATCACGTCCGCCACGGAGTTGATCAGCTTGATCGTCAGCTTGGCAACCTCATAGCCTGCCGCCGCCTTCGCGCCGAAGATAAACGTCCGCGGGTAGAACGGCATATCCGGATGCTCCTTGATCTTGTTATACAGATACATCACATGGAGAATATTCATCAGCTGCCGCTTGTACTCGTGAAGCCGCTTTACCTGCACATCAAAGATGGAGCGGGGATCCACATCGATTCCGTTGTGCTCCTGAATGTATTTGGCCAGACGCAGCTTGTTCTTGTACTTGATATTCATAAACTCCTGCTGTGCCTTCTCGTCATCCAGATACACAGAGAGCTTTTTCATCGCGCTGAGGTTTGTCACCCAATCAGAACCGATCTTGTCCGTCACCCAGTCGGCCAGCAGCGGATTCCCATGAAGCAGGAAGCGGCGC
>JAJQBV010000209.1 GCA_021203115.1 Clostridiales bacterium
CTTTTAACAGGTCTTGTTTTTGTGCTCACCTACTGGCTAGGGTGTGAACTGTAACGAAAATTTGTTGATTTTTTACTATTTTTGTTGTTTTCTCCTTGCAAAAGAATGCAATCTGCGTTAGGATAAAAATAGTCACCCGTAAAACGCGGTATATTTGCAGAGGAGAAAGAATGAAGCATTACAGACGGTGGGGGAGACAGGCGGCAACGCTGCTGACGGCGGTCAGCCTGATTCTGACGGGGAGCATGCAGGCAGGTGCGACGACGCTGAGCAACGCAGAGGCGGAGAAAGCACAGGCTCAGGAGGACCTAGATGATGTAAACGACCGGATTTCCGATATTCAGAGCCAGCAGAGCAGCCTGCAGGCGCAGATTGATGCGCTGGATTCCGAACTGGTTACGACTATCGCGAATATTTCCATTCTCGAGGATGAGATTACGGACAAGCAGGCGGAGCTGGCGCAGGCCAACGAAGACCTGATTGATGCGCAGGAGACAGAAGCGGAACAGTATGCGTCGATGAAAGAGCGTATTACTTATATGTATGTGAACGGTGAGGATATCTCTCTTTTTAATGCGCTGCTCGGAGCGACCAGTTTTGCGGATGCGTTAAACCGGGTGCAGATGTGTTCGTCGGTATACAACTTCGACAGACAGATGCTGATAGAGTATCAGGAGACTGTGGCTCTGATTGAGGAACTGATCGAGGAGATCGCGGAGGAGGAAGCGGCTCTGCAGGATCAGCAGGCGGAGCTGGAGACGCAGCAGGCTTCATTGAATGCGATGATCGCTGAGAAGAGCGCCGAGATGGATGATTTTGATACGATGCTGGCTTCGGCGCAGGCATTGGCGGAGGAGTACAAGGCTACGATACAGGAGCAGTCGGCCGTGATCGCGCAGGAGGTGGCGGCGCAGCAGGCGGCAGCAGCCGCAGCGGCGGAGGCCGCGGCACAGCAAAGTAGCTCGTCGACGACTGTGACAACGACGACCTCCGCGGAAACGACAGCCTCTACGGAAACGACGGCGACCGGTTCGGGCAGCACAGGTAATTCCGACAGTACGGGCAACTCTGACAGCACGAGCAGTTCCGGAAGTACAAGCAGTTCGTCCTCAACCGCCAGCGGTTCCGGACAGGCGGTGGCAGACTATGCCTGCCAGTTTGTCGGCAATTCGTATGTGTGGGGCGGTACAAGTCTGACGAACGGTGCGGATTGCTCCGGGTTTATCAAATCAGTGTATGCGCATTTTGGCGTTTCCCTTCCGCACTCATCCTATTCGCTCCGTACAGTGGGGTATGCGGTATCTGCGTCCGACCTACAGCCGGGAGATATCATCTGCTATGAGGGCCATTGTGCGATCTACATAGGCGGCGGGGCGATTGTTCACGCTGCCAGCGAGGCATCCGGGATCAAGATTACCTACAACTATGCATATCGGACCGTGGTTGCGATCCGCCGAATCTTCTGATGCTGCATCATGTATAAGAAATGAAATCCGCCGGGTATCTTTGCCCCGGCGGATTTTTTGAAAACATTATTTTTCGGTTAATCGGATTCCCCTCTCGGTGAATTCGATTTTTCTTTCTTTGTACAGATGGCCGACGGCCCGCTTGAATGCTGCTTTGCTCATATGAGCTTCACGCTTTATAATCTCCGGCGATGCTTTGTCGTTGAAGGGGAGTACGCCGCCGTACTCTGTGATGAGCTGAAGGATCTGTTCGGCGTCAGCGTCCATCTGTAAATATGCCTTCTCGCGGATGGTGAGATCCAGCTTGCCGTCTGCCTTGACATTGCTGACCGTGGCGGAGATTTTGCCCCCGATTTTCAGCGCCGTTGTATTCTCATGTCCGGGGATCATTGCGGAATAGCAGTCGTCCACCGCCACGAATGTGCCGAAATCCCGGCTGAACTCGTAGACGCGTCCGCTGACCCGGTCTCCTTTTTGGTAAGGGGAGTCTGTCCGTAGCAGATGATAGAGTCCTTTCATGGTGGCACAGAGACGGTCGCTTTTGTCTATGTAGAGGGTAACCAGAATCTTGCTCCCCTCCCGCACATTGCCGAGCTGTTCTTTATATGGAAGAAACAGATCCTTTTCCAGACCCCAGTCCAGAAATGCGCCGATGCGGGTGACCTGGGCGACCTTAAGCAACGCGATGCCGCAGATGGTCAGGCGAGGCTCCCTTGTGGTTGCAATCAGCCGGTCTGAGGAATCCTTGTAGAGGAAGACCTCCAGCCGGTCTCCCGGACGGGTGCCGGCGGGAACCTGTTTGGCTGGGAGAAGGACTCGCTGGTCATCCCCCGCGTGCTCCGCCAGATAGATGCCGAAATCTACGGTTTTCACTACGGTTAATATTTGTTTTTCACCTAATTTCATATGGTTTCTCCGTTTCTTATTTCTCGTCAAAAATCAGGATGCCGCTGTCCGTTGCGGCAAACTCCGCCTTCTTGCCGGTCAGAATCCGGGCTTTTGCACCGGTGGTTTCTGTGACAGATTCGGTAAACCGGGCAACCTCCGTAACAGGGAGGATTACATCGATTTCCACGGTATCCGTATAGCGGCTGTCCAGCACGGCGGTATTCTGCGTGGCCATGAGAAACTGCAGCTTCCCGACGCCGCTGTAGTCAGTGAAGACGGTCAGTCGCTGCCCTTCCTGCCGCTCAATGACGGTACAGTGAGCGAGTCCCTCTTTTGCGGCAGACTGATAGGCGCGGACAAGGCCGCCGGTACCGAGGAGTGTCCCTCCGAAATAGCGTGTGACGACGATGATGCAGTTGCGGATCTCCTCTCCGGAGAGCACGGAAAGAATCGGCCTCCCCGCAGTGCCGCCCGGCTCCCCGTCGTCACTGCAGCGCTGCAGCTCACCCCGGCTGCCGACTGTGTAGGCATAGCAATTGTGGCGTGCATCCCAGAACTCTTTCCGTATGGCGGCGATGATATCCAGCGCCTCGGTCTCCGCGGAGACGGGCCGGACCGTGGCGATAAAGCAGGATTTTTTCTCCTCAATCTCGCCCCGGCCGCCGGTAAGGACTGTCTTATATGGCATAGATGGAGCTCCTTTTCTGGCTTTGCTTGCCATTATAACACATTAATGATAAAATGGAAATGACAGGTTTGTCCGGGGAGTTGATACATGACAAAGTGTCAGGAGGTTGGCTATGAATTACGGAAGGAACGGCATCGACCGGCAGCGGAGTGTGCTTATGCCGAGAGGGCGCTGGATTCGCAACAGGATAAAGGTTATTTTACTTGTGCTGATCACGGTGCTTGCGATCGGAGGGGCAGGATACGGGGGGTATACCGTATACGGAATGGTGATGGATCTCATCGAGGAGGCTCCGGATATCAGCACCATTGACGCGACGCCCACCGGCTATCTGTCCGTGGTCTATGATACGGAGGGGAATGTCACGGCACAGCTGGTGGCCAGCGGTTCCAACCGCGTATATGTGACATTGGATGAGATCCCGGAGGATTTGCAGCATGCTTTTGTAGCCATCGAAGATGAGCGGTTTTATGAACATAACGGGATTGACCTGAAGGGGATTTTTCGCGCAGCGGTGGTCGGTGTCACCAGCGGAACATTCAGCGAGGGTGCCAGCACGATCACCCAGCAGCTGCTGAAGAATAATGTTTTTGACGACTGGACCTCTGAGACGACGATGAAGGATCGCCTGACGCGAAAGATTCAGGAGCAGTATCTGGCACTCGAGTTGGAGAGGGAAGTATCCAAGGACTGGATCATGGAGAATTATCTGAACACGATCAACCTGGGACAGAACACTCTCGGCGTTCAGGCGGCAGCCACCCGGTATTTCGGAAAGGATGTCTCTGAGCTGACGTTGTCGGAGTGTGCGGTGATCGCTGCCATCACGCAGAATCCTTCTGCATACAATCCGATCACCTATCCGGAGTCCAACAATGAGAGGCGGCTGAAGGTTCTCTCAAATATGAAGGAACAGGGGTACATTACCGCGGCGGAATACGAGGAGGCTGTTGCGGATGATGTGTATTCCAGAATCAGTGAACACAATACAACGTATGAGAGTAATGTTTCCAATATTACATCCTATTTTGTAGATGCTCTGACGGAACAGGTGATCGAGGATCTGCAGTCAGAGCTCGGCTACACCGAGGCGGAGGCATACAAAGCGCTTTACAGCGGAGGATTGACTATTTATTCCACACAGGATCCGGAGATCCAGGAGATCTGTGACGAGACAATCAATGATGAGTCCAATTACGATATTGAGACACAGGTGTCGTTTTCTTATGCGCTGACAATCCAGATGGACGACGGGTCGCTGGAGAATTACAATGAACAGACGATGCTGACCTGGCTGAAGGAGGAACAGGGAAAAGAAACGCTGAATTTCGGCAGCGAGGAGGAAGCAACAGAAGCGATCAACGCATATCGTGAGGCACTTGTGGCGGAAGGAGGGACGGTGATCGGCGAGAATCTTACCTTCACGGTTCAGCCGCAGGCATCCATGACTGTCATCGACCAGAGTACCGGTGAAGTGAAGGCATTAGTCGGCGGGCACGGAGAGAAAACAGCCAGCCTGACGTTAAACCGCGCCTCGGATACAACGATGCAGCCCGGATCTACCTTCAAGATTCTGACGACTTACGCTCCGGCACTGGAGGAGGGCGTTGTGAGTCTGGCGACAACGATGGTGGATGAGCCGATCACATATGCAAACGGAAAAGTTATCAAAAATGCAAACGGGAGATACCGGGGATCTACTACAATTCGGGAGGCTATCATCAATTCGATCAATGTTATTGCCATCAAGACCAGTCGGGAGGTCACGTTGGAGACCTGCTATCAGTATGCGCTTGATTTCGGGATTACGACGCTGACGGATGAGGATCTGGTGGAAGCGCTTCCGCTGGGCGGTATCACGGACGGCGTCACGAATATGGAGCTGACGGCGGCTTACGCTGCGATTGCGAACGGCGGCGTGTACAACGAGCCGATTTTGTATACACAGATTGTCGACCATGAGGGAAATGTGCTGATCGACCGTACACCTGAATCACACCGGGTGATTCAGGAGACCACCGCATGGTTGTTGACCTCCGCCATGGAGGATGTGGTATCCTCCGGAACCGGAACGGCGGCGGGCTTCTCCGGCATGTCCATCGCGGGCAAGACCGGCACGACATCATCCACACGGGCGTCATGGTTTGTCGGCTATACTCCGTACTATACCTGTGCAGTGTGGGGTGGCTATGACGATAATTCCACGCTGGAATCCACAACATTTACTAAGAAACTCTGGAAAAGCGCGATGTCCGAGCTCCATGAGGGCCTTGAGGATATCGGTTTTGAACGACCGGAGGGCATCACGACCTGCACGATCTGCAATGACACCGGCCTTCTGGCCTCGGATACGTGTACATCGGTTCGCACGGAGTATTTTGCCTCGGAGAATGCGCCGAAATCAGTCTGTTCAGCACATGTGACGGCGCAGATCTGTACGGTATCCGGAAAACTGGCAAACGAATACTGCCCGGCGGAGACAGTGGAGACGCGTTCCTATCTGGCGGATGACACGGATCCGGAGACTATGATGCCCACGGAGGTCTGCGATGTTCACTCGGCTCCGGCAGAGGTGATCGAGAGCCAGGAGGTGGATACCGGAGATGCTATCACGGGAGACGCCGGCACGGCGAAT
>JAJQBV010000206.1:0-488 GCA_021203115.1 Clostridiales bacterium
GCGCATGTCGAGCGCCACCTGATCCTTCCGGCGGTGGCCGGTGTGAAGGTTCTTTCCGGTGTCGCCGAGACGGGCAATGAGGTTCGCCTCCACAAAGCTGTGAATATCCTCATACTCTTCCGTGATGGCCAGCCGCCCCTCCTCCACATCCGTGCGGATCGCGTCCAGCTCCTTTACGATCGCCTGCATCTCCTCCTTCGTCAGAATGCCCTGCTTGCCGAGCATGCAGACATGGGCGATACTGCCCTCAATATCCTGCTTGAAAAACTTCTGATCAAAAGAGATGGAGGCGTTGAAATTGTAGACCAGCTGATCCGTCTCCTTTGTGAATCTTCCTCCCCATAACTGTGCCATAATATGATTTCCTTTCCCAGTGTGAACTTCACACTGTTTCGCTTTCCTTTCTATCCTGTCATGTCTGCGGATTTCTCCGCGCTTCACTCTCCCGCTTTGAGAAAACACAACCACAGAAAACATAACCTAAAAGA
>JAJQBV010000206.1:498-5633 GCA_021203115.1 Clostridiales bacterium
CCCTCCCCCGTCCGCCCTTCATTATGTTTCACTCTCCTTACTCTACAGTCATTTCCGCTTATTTCGGCGCGCTTCACTCTCCGTATATTCCAACACACAGCCGCAGTAATCCTGACGGTAAAGCCCGTACTGCGCCGACAGCTCAATGGACCGCTTGTATCCGTCCCGCTTTTTAAAGTCAGACGGGAGAAACGCCGCACCGCCGCCCTCCGCCGCCATCTGCTCCCCGATCTCGTTTAAAACCTCTGCATTCTTCATCGGACTGATGGTGAGCGTCGTGGTAAAATAATCCGCGCCGCGCGCCGCGGCAAGCTTCGCCGTCTCGGACAGGCGCAGTTCAAAGCATTTCCGGCACCGCGCGCCGCCCTCCGGAATCTGTTCCAGTCCGCGGACGGCCTCAAAAAAACGCTCCGGCTCATAGCGCCCCTCCGCGAACGAGACCGGATGCTCTGCGGGAAGCTCCGCGATCAGCCGCCGCTGCTCCGACACCCTGTGCCGATACTCCGCCTCATCCGTGATGTTCGGATTGTAATAAAACACGGTGACGGAAAAATACCGGGACAGATACTCCAGCACATAACTGCTGCAGGGTGCGCAGCAGCTGTGAAGGAGAAGCGTCGGAACCTTCCCCTGCCCTTCAAGCTCTGCAATTGTGCGATCCAGATCCTTCTGATAATTCCGCTTCATACCTCTTTGCTCTGTCTCCTCAGACCGGAGGCGGTGTCTCCCGCATCCGGCATTTTGCATGTTCAGTTTATTATACATTTTTCCCTGTTCGGACACAAGGATTTTATCACATCCCGCTTTCATGTTTTTCTCTGCATTCCCCCGACCGCGCAGTCACATCGGCAATTTCTTCATATTATAAATTATACTACCAAAAAGGAGACAGGATCATGAATACTGTATTTTCAGTCCGTCATGTAAATTTTGCCTACCACACCATGCAGGGCGAAACTCCTGCTTTATCGGATATCACCTTTGATGTAAAACAGGGAGAATTCTTCGCGATCGTCGGCCCCTCCGGCTGCGGGAAATCCACACTCTTAAACCTGCTGTCCGGCATGCTTTTGCCGGAGTCCGGCAGCATCCTCCTGAACGGGGAGCCGCTGACTGCGGCAAGCCGCCTCTCCATCGGCTATATGCTGCAGCAGGACTACCTTCTGGAATGGCGGAGCATCCTGAAAAATGTCCTCCTCGGGCTGGAGATCCGAGGAGAGGTAAACGCCGAATCCATCGCTTATGCGAAAGACCTTCTGCGGCAGTACGGCCTTGAAAAATTTGTCAATGCCCGTCCCAGCCAGCTCTTCGGAGGTATGCGCCAGCGGGCGGCTCTTGTGCGGACACTCGTCTTAAAGCCGAAGCTCCTGCTTCTGGATGAGCCGTTTTCCGCCCTGGATTATCAGACAAGGCTTACCGTCGGAAACGATATCGGAGACATCATCCGCAAACAGAAAAAGACTGCCATCCTGGTGACACACGACCTCTCCGAGGCCGTCAGCCTTGCGGACCGGGTTGTTATTTTAAGCAGCCGTTCGGGCAGGATCCGGTCGATCGTCCCCATCCGCCTTCCGGAAGAGCTCACGCCGATGGAGCGGCGCAATCACCCCGCTTTCCGGGAACATTTCAATGAAATCTGGGACACAATGAATCACACAGACGATTCCGGAGGAAGTGTCTCATGAGCGATTTTCCAAGTACACAGGAACAGTTTTTCCGGAGACAGAAGCGCCACCGGAGACGGGTTCTCTTTTTCCGGATTCTTGTCATCGCTGCCTTTCTCCTGCTCTGGGAGACGGCGGCGCACTTCGGCTGGATCGACGACTTTATTTTCAGCAGCCCTTCCCGCCTGTTTTTCTGCCTGATCGATCTGGCAAAAAGCGGCGTGATCGGGCGGCACATCCGCGTCACCCTTCTGGAAACCATCGTGAGCTTCCTTCTGGTATCGGGCATCACGGTTCTGGCTGCCATCCTGCTGTGGTCCGACAAATCCGTCTCGGAAACCTTTGAGCCCTATCTGGTGATCCTGAACAGTCTGCCGAAATCTGCACTCGCGCCGCTGCTCATCGTCTGGCTCGGCGCGAACTATCGGACCATCATCGTCACCGGCATGTCCGTGGCCATATTCGGGTCTATCCTGAACCTCTATCAGGGGTTCCTGTCCGTGGATCCGGACCGCATCCGCCTCATCGAGACGCTGGGCGGGAACCGTAAAAATGTCCTCACAAAGGTTGTCCTTCCGGCCAACCTTCCCAATCTCCTTTCCATCATGAAGGTGAATGTGGGGCTCTGCCTTGTCGGCGTCGTCATCGGAGAATTCATCTCCTCCCGCGCCGGACTCGGTTATATGATCATCTACGGCAGCCAGGTGTTCAAGCTGGATTGGGTCATTCTGGGGATTGTGATCCTCTGCCTCATCGCCATGGCGCTGTATCAGGCGATCGTCTTGATTGAGAAATGGTATCTGCGCAGAATATCCGGTTGAAAGAAAAAGAGCGGCAAGAGTATGAAAACTCCTGCCGCTTCCTGCTTTGACAATCTCATTACTCAATGAGTCCGGTCGCCTTCAGCACTTCCTCCACCCGCTTCACGGGAATGATCTCCAGTTCGTTTTTGACCTCATCCGCCACATCCTCAAGGTCATCCGTATTTTCATACGGGATAAAGACCCGCTTGATGCCTGCGCGTTGCGCCGCCATCAGCTTTTCCGGAAGGCCGCCGATCGGCATCACGCCGCCGCGGAGAGAAATCTCGCCGGTCATGGCCACATCCGTTGGAACGGATTTTTTCAACGCCAGGGAGACAAGGGCTGTCGTGATGGTAACGCCCGCGGAGGGTCCGTCCTTCGGAACCGCTCCCGCCGGGACATGCACATGCAGATTCTGCTTCTCCCACCGCTTCGTCTCCCGCGGGAACATGGAACGCACCAGCGTCAGCGCAATCTGAACCGACTCCTTCATCACATCGCCCAACTGCCCTGTCACATTGATCTTGCCGCTTCCCTCCGTGACCGAGGACTCGATGAAAAGGATCTCACCGCCCGCCCGTGTCCATGCCAGACCGGTCACAACGCCCGGCCGCGCCTTCTTCATGCGCCGGTCATGGCGGATGCCGTGTCCGTCAAGAAATTCGGGAACCTTCTTTATGCCCACCGTGATGCTCTTTCGATCCCCGCGGTAGAGCATGACCGCCGCATGCCGGCAGAGGACATCCAGTTGTTTTTTCAGGCCGCGGACACCGGACTCTGCCGTATACTCTGCGATAATCCTGTGTATCGCCTCATCCGTCACCTTCAGGGAAGACTTTTTGATTCCCATACTCTCCATCGCCTTCGGAAGCAGGTGCTTTCTGGCGATGTGAAACTTCTCCGTCTCCGTATAGCCGGGGAACTGAATGACCTCCATCCGGTTTAACAGCGGCTCCGGAATCGTGTCCGTGGCGTTTGCCGTGCAGACAAAAAGCACATCGGAGAGGTCATAGGGTACGTTCATGTAGTGATCCGTAAAGCTGAAATTCTGCTCCGGATCCAGAACCTCCAGAAGCGCGCTCGCCGGATCGCCGTTGTATTCCCGCGCCAGCTTATCCACCTCGTCCAGAACAATGACCGGATTGGACGCGCCGCTGCGCTTCACGCCCTCCATGATCCGTCCCGGCATCGCGCCGATATAGGTCCTGCGGTGGCCGCGAATCTCCGCCTCATCGCGGATGCCGCCCAGACTGATGCGGACATACTCCCGGTGCAGAGACCGGGCAATGCTCTGGCCGATACTGGTTTTACCCGTGCCGGGCGCGCCCACAAACAGCAGAATCGACCCGGACTGTTTGTTCTTCAGCGCCATGACCGCAATCTGCTGGATGATGCGCTCCTTCACCTTCTCCAGTCCGTAGTGATCCTCATTTAAGACTGCCTCGGCCTCCGTCAGATCAATCGCCTGCGGCTCAGCCTTCTGCCACTTCAGAGAGGTAACGAAATCAAGGTAGTCGTAAAGCATCCCATACTCGTGGCTGTCCTTCCCCTCCTGCTTCATGCGGTTTAAGACCTTCTCCGCCTCAGCCCTCGCCTCCGGATTCATCCCGGATTCCTCTATCTTCTTCTCAAACTTCCGCACATCAGAGATATTCTCCGGATGTATCTCATCCAATTCCTTCTGCAAAAAAGAAATCTGCTTTTTCAGCGCCGCCTCCCGGTACGCTTTCTCATGGGTCTCCTGCTGTGCGTTCGCCGCCTCGCCGCTGACCTTGATCAGCTCGATAAACTCGAGAACCGTATTCCGGATCATCTCGGCCTGCGCCCGCTGGGAATCTATATCGACAAAGGCATACTTATCCTCCGGTGAAAGGTTCATATATCCGGAAATCGCACAGATGATCTCCTGCAGAGAATGCCAGTGCTGGATAAACGACCGCGCCACAACGCCCCACTGGAACGACTGAACCATCTGCAGCAGCTTCCCGCGGGTCTCCCTGTAAATCTGTTTGCGGTACTCCTCGTCCAGATCCTCCACCTGCGGGGAAACCGCGGCGGAGGCCGTGATTCTCCCATCCTCCATCGAAATATCGGTGAGCTCGGCCCGGTTCACCACACGGATGCTGACATTGCCCTCATCGTCTGTGTTCTGAACCTTCCCGACGAGTCCCTTCTCATAAAAATCCTCCGGTGACAGTTCCGATTTCTGCTTATTATCCTTCTGAATCAGAAACAGCACATCCTCGCCCTCAGAAAAATCCCGTTCAGCCATGGAGGCGATCACATCCCGTTTAAAGTAGAAGTTTACCCCCGGCAAAAGCAACATATCATAAGTAGGTAAAACGATCATATCTGTCCTCCTGATTGTTAGCAATCTAATCGTTTGAGTGCTAATAACCGTATCATATACTACTTTACTGAATTTTGCAAGGGAAAAAACAGATTTATTTTTCTTTAAGAATTGATAAGATTCTCTTTATAATCCTTCCACATTTTGGACACATTTCTTCTGTATGATACTTGCATAAAGAAAAAGCCTCCGGGGATAGTTGATATCAACCCGGACATTCAGAATCAAGGAGAAGGCAATCAACGTTTTCGGAGGCGCCTAACAATGGTGTGCTTCCCGTCAAGTAGACAATAAAAAAATTAAAAAGTTTTTCCCGCC
>JAJQBV010000179.1 GCA_021203115.1 Clostridiales bacterium
TCACTCTCCCGCTTGCACTTTAATGTCCCGTCGTCCTGCAGGGAGACCTCAATGGCATAGGAGACAAGCGGACGGTCCAGGTGCTGGGAAATCTCCGGGCCAACCTGACCGGTATCGCCGTCGATCGCCTGCTTTCCGCAGAAAATAACATCGTACGGTTTGCCGGACTCCTGTTCAAGATACTTGATGGCGGTGGAAAGGATCTTGGATGTCGCCAGCGTATCCGAGCCGCCGAAAACGCGGTCCGTGATCAGCCATGCCTCATCCGCACCGGCTGCAAGGCACTCGCGAAGCGCATCCTTTGCCTTCGGTATTCCCATCGTGATCACGGTCACCTTTCCGCTTGTTATGTCTCTGAGCCGCAGCGCGGTCTCCAGCGCATAGGTGTCAAAGGTGCTGATGATGGAGGGAACGCCCTCACGAATCAGCGTATGCTTTACCGGATCGATCTTGATCTGGGTCGTGTCGGGCACCTGCTTGATACACACCAGAAGGTTCATGGCATTCCCGCCCTCCGGAGCCTTTGTGACGGCAGATACCGGAACGGCAGGCGCCATCTTCGGCGCTTCCTCACGCTTGACCGGAGCTGTGGTGGGGGCTGCCTTCGGAACCTTTGTGCTGTATTTTTTCTTGACCTGACTGGCGATCACAGTGCGCTGCACCTGATTGGTTCCCTCATAAATCTGAAGAATCTTTGCATCGCGCATGAGCTTCTCCATAGGGTACTCTTTCATATAGCCGTATCCGCCCATGACTTGAACGCCGTCCACGGCATTCTGCATGCCGGCATCGGTTCCGGCTGTTTTGGCGATTGCAGCCTCCATCGTGAAGGAAAGTCCCGCATCGATCCGCTCTGCCGTGTGCAGATACATCTGACGCGCCGACTGCGTCCGGATCTCCATGTCCGCCAACATCTGTTCCACCATCTGGAAGTTTGCGACAGGCTGGCCGAACTGTCTGCGCTGTTTGGCATAACGGGTGGCCTCCTCGACCGCGCGCTGCGCGATACCGACGCCGAAAGCGCCGACTCCCGGGCGGGAATGATCCAGCGTATCCAGAATGTATTTAAATCCACGGTTCTTTTTGCCGAGCAGATGACCCTTCGGGATGCGGACGTTATCAAAAATCACTTCACTGGTGCAGCTTAAGCGCATGCCCATCTTATCCTCTTCCTTGCCGATCGAGACGCCGGGGCGGTCACGCTCCACAATGAAGGCAGACAGGCCCATGGCTCCGGCTGATCTCTTGGTAGAGGCCAGAACCGTGTAAATGCCGGCGATTGGTCCGTTGGATATAAAGGACTTTGTTCCGTTGATGATATACTCGTCGCCGTCCTCTGTTGCCGTCGTCTTGACGCTGCCGGCATCGGATCCCGCATCCGGCTCGGTCAGGCAAAAAGCGGCGTACTTTTTCTCGACGAGCGTGTCAAACCACAGCTTTTTCTGTGCATCCGTACCCGCGACAAGAACCGGATAGGAAGCCAGAGAGTTCGCGATCAGTGTTGTAGCAATCCCAATGTCACCGCGTGCAATCTCCTCCGCGATGGCGCACATCTGCACATTGGTAAGGCCCGGTCCGCCGTACTCGGCGGGAATGCAAAGCTGATTCAGCCCCATACCACAGGCAATGTCCAGCAGCTTTTCCGGAAATTCGTTGTTTCGTTCATAATCTCCTACGGTCGGGATCACCTCTTTGTCCACAAACTCCCGGACCATAGTAAGCAATTCCTGGGTCTCATTATCAAAGAGCATAATGGAAAAACTCCTTTTCTATAAAGTAAAAGAAGTGGGGATAAGGCGCATTATCCGCTCGCCCCGCTTCTATTCCAGCGAGTATCATAACATATAAAAATGGCATTGGCAATGACTTTTTATAAATGCTCCCGTTTGCACTTCCTTTCGGAGATGATTGACTTTTCCGGCATTCTTTCCTATACTTGGGTAGACAGAACCAATCTATATCATTGCGGAGGAACAGCTATGGGCAAACAGCAAAATTCCAACGAAGAGGACGACATCATCAACCCACAGGAGATGTTTCTGACGGTGGAGGTGGATGACGGGAAGGAAGAAACCTTTCAGATTCTGAAAATATTTGAGGCGGGAAACCGCGACTACATCGCCGTCTGTCCGGTCGACGGTTCGGAGGATGTTTATTTTTACCGGTATTTTGAGGATGCCGACGGAAATCCGTCGGTGGACAACATCGATACCGATGAGGAGTTTGAGATCGTCACCGATATGTTTGACCAGATCCTGGACGATGAGGAGTTTGATATGCTGTGACGGCCTCCTTTAAAAACCGGGAGGGTTCCATCTCCTTGTTGTGAATCTGCCCGGAGTGCAGCAGATACAGGCGGTTTTTTGCGCGCGTCATTCCCACATAGAACATGCGGCGCTCTTCTTCCACTTCCTGATCCAGAACAGCTTTTTTATAGGGAACGATTTTTTCATCGACATCGACAAGAAAAACGGTGTCAAATTCCAGCCCCTTGGAGGCGTGGAGTGTGGCCAGCCGGACGGCATCCTCTGCCGTCTTTTTTTCTGCGAACCGGGCTTTCCACTCTTCTTTTATCTTCTCAAGATGCGCAAACCACGCGCCATAGGTGTCAAAGTCTCTGGCCCCTTCCTGTATTTCATCCAGGATCTCAAGGAGATCTTCCGCCGGCATTTTTCGCTCCGCGGCGAACTGCGCCAGATAATCCTCATATGCGATGCCCTTCCGTATGTAATTGATCGCGGAGTACGGGCGCATCCGCTCCAGAACCTTCAGATCCATCTCCAGCTTTTCCAGACGCTGCACCATCCATCCCTGATTGCGGTAAAACTCTTTCCATACTTCAAAATCGACCGATTCATACGGAAGACTTTCTCTGGAGAGATACCGCCTCGGGCGGTTCATGATCTTTAAGAGCGAAGCGCGGGTCCGATCGCCCGCGGCAACCTGTATGTAGGTGAAAATATCCTTCGCAATCCAGTGGTCATAAATGTCCGGAATGTGCTCCCGCGAGACGAAGGGCAGCCCGTATTCCATCAACTGACGGATCAGAAGCCCGGGCTGCGCGTTGGTGCGGAATAAGATCGCGATCTCATGGAAGGGAAGATTTTCCTGACGGAGCCTCTTAATCTCCTGAATCACATAGAGATTCTGCTCCCGCTGGTTCTGAAAGCTTTTTGTCACTGGCACGATACCGGTTTTTGCGTTTGCGCGGATTTTCTTCTCAAATCTTGTCCGATTGTGTGAGATCAGATTCCCCGCCATGCGGACAATCTCCGACCCGGAGCGGTAATTGGTATCCAGCAGGATCCGCTTTGCATCCGGATAGTCCCGTTCAAAATTCAGCATAATCTCCGGTCTCGCGCCGCGGAAGCGATAGATCGACTGATCATCGTCACCGACAATAAAGAGATTGTTTTCCGGCAGAGCGAGCATCCGGATGATCTCATACTGGATCTGGTTGATATCCTGAAATTCATCGATAAGGATATAGCAGAATTTTTGCTGCCATGCAGCGAGGATATCCGGCCTCTGCTGAAACAATTCCAGCGTGTAGACCAGCATGTCGTCAAAATCAATCAGCCGGTTCTGCTCCAGAAACTCCTGATATGCCCTGTAGATCCTTCGGAAAACCGCCTCCCCGCAGTTTGATGAGTAATAGTGCTCCAGATCGACGCCGGTATTTTTGATCAGACTGATCTCTCCGAGGATGCTGCTGACAAACTCCGCCTCATCGTCATACTCCAGCCGCAGCCGGTGGATGAATTCACGGACAAAGCGGACGCGCTGCTCTTCCCGGACAATATTGTCCGCAGTGTATCCGTAGGAACATTTTAAAATATGAAAATAAACCGCGTGGAAGGTTCCGAAAGTGACGGGGAGTGAATGACCGTCCATGAGACGGACGAAGCGCTCCCGCATCTCTGCGGCCGCTGCCCTGGAAAACGTGATGACGAGAATGTTCTCCGGGCGGACGCGGTAATAAGTGATAAGGTGGCGGACACGGCCGGTGATAACGGTCGTTTTTCCGGATCCGGGTCCCGCGAGGATTAGCGCCGGCCCGTCAAGATGGGAAATTGCGGTTGACTGTGTTTGATCGACTCTCATGTCAATCAGTTTATCCCGTCCGGATACAAAGGTCAATCCGCAATTTAAATTCAGAATTTACAGACAATTTCTCATAAAAACACGGAGCCATCGACTTTCATACATGTAGTGTTCCATGACACAAAAAGAGCCACCGGCCGAAGCAGATGGCTCTCCTGTCATTATCAGCAATCCTTTGCTTTAATGTCAAATTCCGGGTTAAACGCGTAGAAGTTTTTCGCATTCAGTCTCTCTGTCACAAGGCGGAGCCCCTCGCCGAAGCGCTGGAAATGCACAACCTCCCGCTCCCGCAGGAAGCGGATCGGGTCGCAGACCTCCGGATCCTTGACCAGACGGAGAATGTTATCGTAGGTCGTTCGGGCTTTCTGTTCCGCAGCCATATCCTCAAAGAGATCCGTGATGGCGTCTCCCTTGGACTGATACTCGCAGGCATTTTGCGGAATTCCGGCCGCGGCCGCGGGCCAGAGTCCGAGGGTATGATCCACATAGTACGTGTCAAAACCGCTCTTTTTGATCTCCTCCGGTGTCAGGTCCTGTGTGAGCTGTTTGACGATGGCGCAGATCATTTCCATGTGAGCCAGCTCCTCCGTTCCGATATCGGTGAGCAGCCCCGCAACCTCCCGGTAGGGCATGGAGTAACGCTGAGCCAGATAGCGCATGGAGGCGGACATTTCGCCGTCCGGACCGCCAAATTGGGAGATGATCACCTTTGCAATCTCAGCGTTTGTGCTGGTAATATTTACCGGATACTGCAGTCTTTTTTCATAATTCCACATAGATTAAAAGAACCCCCTCTCCCACGGCCATTTTTCTACAGACCATTTCCAAATATTTTCATCCTCGCCGCTAAACTGGGTCAGAGGGCCGTATTTGCTTTCGTACTCGTCGGAAGCCTTTTTATACATGTGGTTCATGTGATGGTAGTAATCCAGCGCATCCTGATCCTTCGGATGCGTATCCAGATACAGTGTGATATCGCTCAGGGCAAAGCCAAACTGATTTACCGCCTGAAACAGTTTTTTTCTTTTCGGCACAGCTATAGCTCTCATTCATATTCATCAGCAATGCCCTCCTCTCCCGGTAAAGGATTTATTTAATTCGGGAAAGATCGTTCCGATCTGGAGCGCCTGATCTAAGTCATAGGTGCGGGCAAAATGCTGCCACGGCACATAAGCCATTGCAATCGGCATGCGCTCCATGGAGTAAGGCATACCGTCGGTCATCTGCATGTTTCGATAATTTCCTGCATTACAACTCAAATGTTTTACCCTTTCTTGTTGATTTACTGTACTATATGCAGAAATATCGAAACCGGTGCCATGCGTTCTGATTACCTTTTTGATTACTCTCGATTTTTGGGTCTCTTTTCGACCATCAATTCAGGGAAATGAAAAAAGCCCTCAAACCCGCATAAATGATATGCTCCCCATATGGTAGACATTGAAAATATTCAAAATCTACTATAT
>JAJQBV010000236.1 GCA_021203115.1 Clostridiales bacterium
AGCAGGGATTCGTTCGGCATCTCCAGCACTGCCTCCTCCATGGCTTCACGAAGCAGCTCGTCCTGCTGTGTCTCGGTGACCTGATCCCATCCGGAGGTTTTTTCGAGACGGGTACAGTATTTTTGGAGAATCGAGTGGAACATCGTTCCCATATCCAGATTCTCAAAGGTAAACTCCCTGCGGTCAGCCAGCTTCAGGCCGTATTCCAGAAAATGCGCAAACGCACACCGGGCATAGAGCTCCAACCGGGTCACGGAGTTGACCAGCACCGTCCCATACAACAGCCGCGCGAGATCAGCCTCCAGAAATTCCCCCGTGTATGCCTGAAAACGGGCCTCAAACATCCGCTGAATCTGCGGTGCATACTCCCCGTTTTCCATGTACCAGCGATGCAAAGCCTTCCACTCCTCCATATTCTGTCCCGCCTGATCCGTATCTCCGATCAGCGTCAGCCCGCGCAGGTAGGTCTCCACGCTGCTCTTTGCCGTCATCGGGGGCATGGAGGCGTCCGCCGCGATTTCTTCCACGGTCAGTTTCGGGAACATCTTTTGCAGCACGCCGATCAGGTAGGACGGCCGCACCGCTTTGCCGCCCCCGTCCATTCGCGCATAGGTCAGATACAGGGCGTCAGAAGGCTTTGTCAGGTTCAGATAGAGATAAAAACGCTGTAAAAACACCTGCTCCCGCTCTCCCGGCGCAAGCTCCATCCGATTGGACTCCATCCTCTCCCGGTCATATTGGGACAAAATACTCTGCCGTGACGGTTTTTTCGGAATCACGCCGTCGTTGACTCCCATGAAAAACAGAACCTTTATCCCATCCATGCGGGTCCGCTCGATATCACCGAGTATCACACAGTCGCTCCCCTGCGGGATTGCCCCTACCTTTGCCGAGGCGAATCCGGCCTCCAGAACATCCGTGTAATCCTCAATCGTCAGTCTTTCCTCTCCAAGCAGATCTACCATCTTGTCAAAGAGATCGATGACTATTTTATAGATCTGGCGGTATTCGGCGGCGAGAATCTCCTGACCGGACTCTTCAAACTCCTCCTTTTGTTTGCGCAGCTGCCCCTCCGCCTCCGTCCGGCAGAGAAGCGCGTAGAGTGTTTCCGTCCGCTCGCGGACAGACACATCCTTTTTCCGCAATTCCCCGATTATGTCACCGGTCAGCTCCCAAAAGCGTTCCCTCAGATGATTTAACTGCTCCAGCACGGACTGCTCATATTCACTGTCCTCCGGAACCCGCCCGTGCCGGTGAAACGGTTTGATAAAACGCTTTTTCCACTTTGCCGCGCCTCGAATTCCCTTCTCAATGCAGTAATTCTCCAGCAGATCCGTTTCGTCGGGCGAAAATCCGCAGAGGCCCGTCCGCAGGAAGCGGAAAACACTCTCATAGCTGTAATCGGTCCGCGCCATCTCCATCGCCGCCCGGATCAATTCGATCAGCGGATGATACAGAACGGACTGTTTTTTGTCCGCAAAATACGGGATATCATAGCGGGAAAACACCGAATCCGCGTATCTCTCATAGCAATCCACATTGCCGCTGACAATGGCAAAATCGCCGTAATGATAGCCCTTTTCCCGAACCAGCATGCCGATCGCCGCCGCAGTAAAATCAAGCTCCGCCCGCGGGGAAGCCAGCGAACAGAGGCGCAAATGGTCCCCGCAGCCTGTCTCATAGGTGAGGCAGCGCGCGCGAAACAGATTCTGCTCCAGATGCGCCAGAACCGGATTCCCTGCAAAGCGGCTGTGTTCCCGCGCCTCGATCCGGATCGGCTCCGCAATTTCAAAAGCCGCCTCCCGTGCCGCGTCCACCAGCGCATGAAACATCTTATGGCTCATATAAAACAGCTCCTGTATCTGCGCTTTACCGCGGAATGTGCTGTCTGCCGCACGCATCCCGGCGCGATAGACCGGTTCCCTCAGATCCAGAGTCACGGTCACGTAGATGTCGGAGACCAGTCCCATCAGTCTCCGGAGCAGGTTCATCTGCACCGGTGTAAATCCCGTGTATCCATCAAAAACGAGAACCGCCCCCTTTAAAAGAGCGGATTCATCCGCCACATCCTCCAGCACCTCCAGTACCTTCTCCGCCGTCACATAGTCCTCTCCGAGATAATCGTCAAACGCGCGGTAGACCTGTAAAATGTCCTGCAATTTCATGGAGAGCGCGGAATCATCATGAAGATTACAGAGAAAATCCTCCAGATCTTCCGGAGAAATACCGTACTGCATCAGCTCGGAGATCACGGATTTCAGTTCACCGATGTATCCCATCTTCGTCAGGTTCCCCTTAAGGATCGTCAGCTTGTTCTCCTTTTCCTCCACGATTCTGCGCAGTACCAGACTTTTCCCCGTCTCCTCCATCACGGTCTGGTGAATGCCGAGCTCGTCAAAGACACGGTAGGCCAGCCGCTCAAAGCTGACCACATCGACATTCATGATCACGTGGTCTGCCGAGCAGTCCACAAGGCGTCTCTGTGTCTTCATGGTAAACTGCTCCGGCACCACAACAAAATAATGCTGATACGGCGCACGATCAGCCATATCAGCGATTTTTCGATAAATGTATTCGGATTTTCTACTGCCGGAGTTCCCGTATATGAAGGTAAGAGCCATTATGATCCTTCTTTCCTATGAGTTTGTCTGTCTCACGACACTTTCATTGCGAAGTATACCAACACGACTGCGCCGAGCACGATGCGGTATCAACCGAACACTTTAAAATCATGCTTTCGGATATAGGACATCAGGAAGCGGATCGCGGCAATCGAGACAAGAAATGCCACCGCCATTCCGACCGCCAGCAGCAAAAGCTCATTCGCCTGAAATGCACCGTCATATTTCAGCAGCTTGATCGCGCTGCCGCCCACCATGGCGGGAATCGCCAGAAAGAAGGTAAATCGTGCCGCCGTCGTCCGGGAAATTCCCAGCAAAAGAGAGCCGATGATGGTGGAACCGGAGCGCGAAGTCCCCGGAAACACCGCCGCGATCATCTGAAATATACCAATGAGAAAGGCCTGCCCGTAGGAGATCTCCTCAATGGAGTTCACGGAAGGCTCCTTCCCGCGGTCTTTGTTTTCTATCACAATAAAAACGATGCCGACCAGAATCAGCATGACCGCAACCGTGCGGAAGTTATAAAACAGTTCCGTAAAAACATCATCCCAGAGGACGCCCACGACGCCCGCCGGGATAGATGCCACGATAATTTTCAGCCACATACTGCACTTTGCGCGATCCGGACGGATCCCGTGATCCCGCTTCAGCGGAATCAGATCCCGAAAATAGACTGCGATGACCGCCAGAATCGCTCCGAGCTGAATCACCACAAGGAACAGATCCCAGAATGCATCGCTCACATCCAGCGTCACAAACTCATCGAGAAGGATCATGTGGCCGGTGCTGCTGACCGGCAGCCACTCGGTAATACCCTCCACAATGCCAAACAGGATCGCTTTCCATATTTCAATCATATCACACATTCCTTTACTGATTCCGATACGCCGCCGGCGTGACCCCGAACAGTTTTTTAAACTGCCGGTTAAAATGCTCCACGCTGGGATATCCGGACTCCTCCGCGATCTGCTCTATGGTGGAGCCCTTTGTCTTCAGCATATTGCAGGCATGCTGCATCCGTATCCCCGTGACGATAGAGGAAAACGACTTCCCTGTTTTTTCTTTTATATGTTTTGACAGATACGGGACAGACAGGAAAAACTCCTCCGAGAGGCGCTGCAGGGTCACCGTATCATAGTGTGTCTGGATATAATTCATGATCTCGCGCATGCGCGGATCAAGGTTCAGTTTTTTTTTGCCGCACAGTCCAGCAGATGGTTCACCGCCACGGAAAGCGCATGGATGGATGCCTTGACGATATCGCCGTCAAACCCGACACCCCAGTGCATCCGGCCCTCCGCATCCTCAATGCCGATGTAGGAAGCCGCCTGGGAAGCAGAGCCCTGGGAAAGCGCATGCTCCTCATAAACCTGCAGCTTGTATTCTGTGTTAAAATACTGCTTCAGTGCATTGCTGGCCGCGTCAAGACGCCCGTTTCCGGAGGCGATCACCGTGTCTTCCTTTCCGTCGCAGGTCACCGTCATCTCCGCCCGGATCCCCTGAACCTGCTGGAAATGGCAGGCCTTCACCGAGAAATGCTCCTGATAGAGGAAATATTTCGCGCGGAAAACCTCATAAATCTTCTGCGGTGAGAGTTCCTTGTGCTCCACATCGGAGACATGCTTTACCGCATAGCCCACATCCTCCCGCATCTTTGCCGGAAGCACAAGTCCGAAGTGATTCTTCAGGACATAGCTGACGCCGCCCTTTCCGGACTGGCTGTTGATACGGATCACATCCGAATCGTAGGTGCGCCCCACATCCTTCGGATCGATCGGCAGATAGGGAACATCCCACCGCTCGGTTCCTTTCTCCTCCCGGTAGGCAAGCCCCTTGGCAATGGCATCCTGATGCGAACCGGAAAACGCGGTAAACACGAGCTGTCCCGCATAGGGGTGACGCGGGGAAATCTGCATCTGGGTCAGCCGCTCATAGGTGGAGGACAGACGGTTCATATCCGAGAAATCCAGCTCCGGATCAATCCCGTGGGAAAACATATTCATACCGAGCGTGACGATGTCCACATTGCCGGTCCGCTCTCCGTTGCCGAACAGCGTACCCTCGATGCGGTCCGCACCCGCCAGAACACCGAGTTCGGAAGTCGCCACCCCGGTCCCGCGGTCGTTGTGCGGGTGGATGGAAAGCACCACGGAATCCCGGTACTTCATATTTTTGTGCATATACTCTACCTGGCTGGCGAAAATATGCGGCATCGCATTCTCCACCGTGGCCGGAAGGTTGATCACTGCCTTGTGATCTGGCGTCGGCTGCCAGACATCGAGAACCGCATTGCAGACCTCCAGCGCATACTCCATCTCCGTGCCGGTAAAACTCTCGGGGCTGTACTGGAAAGCTATGTCGCCCTCCTCCTTCGCCGCAAGCTCCTTTAACAGCTTCGCACCGTTTACCGCGATCTCCTTCACATGCTCCTTATCCTTGCGGAAAACCTGCTCGCGCTGCGCCACGGACACGGAATTGTACACATGAACGATGGCATGCTTTACACCCTTGATCGCCTCAAACGTCTTTTTTATGATATGCTCCCGCGCCTGTGTTAAGACCTGAATCGTCACATCGTCCGGAATCATATCGCGCTCGATGATCGTCCGAAGGAACTCATACTCTGTCTCGGAAGCGGCCGGGAATCCGACCTCGATGATCTTGAATCCCACATCCAGAAGCATCTGGTAAAACTCAATCTTCTCCTCCAGACCCATAGGCTCGATCAGGGCCTGGTTGCCGTCGCGCAGATCCACGCTGCACCAGATCGGTGCTTTCTCTATCTCCGTCTTTTTCACCCAGTCATAGGTCATATCCGGAGGCAAAAAATAAGGTATCGCGTATTTTTCACAATTCATCTCTCTCACTCCGTTTCTTAAAACTGCTTATAAACTATATCACGATACTTCCGAAAAT
>JAJQBV010000095.1 GCA_021203115.1 Clostridiales bacterium
GCGGGAAAAACTTTTTAATTTTTTTATTGTCTACTTGACGGGAAGCACACCAAATCAACCGTTTTTCTGAAATTACGATAAATCACCGGCAATTTTTCGTTAATTTATACAATTATTCCGTTTCGGGCTGTTCCCCCTGCTGCTCCGGTTGTTCTTCTTCCTGCTGCTCTTCTTCCTGCTGCTGTTGCACTTCCTGCTGCTGTTGTGCTTCCTGCTGTTGTTGCGCCTGCTCTGCCTGCAGTGCCGCAAATGTGCTCTCCGCCGCTGTCAGAATACTGTAATTGGTGACATATTCCTTCGCTGTATCAGACAGCGCATCATACCCGGAGCGCGCGCTGCTGATCGCACCGCTGCTGTCCATGGTCACCGTTCCGATCGCATCAATCGCGCTGATCACCGTCTGCGCCTGAGACTGCGCTTCCTGCCGGGCTGCTTCCTGCGCCGCAGCCTCTTCTGCCGCTGCAGCCTCGGCTTCATGTTGGGCGACAAGCGCAGCATAAGCTGCCTCCGCCTCCTGCAGCGTGCCGTAATTCGTCACATAAGCCCGATCCGATTCAGACAGCGCGTCATACAGTCCCCGGGCATTAATGATCGCACTACTGCTCTCCAACGTCACCGTTCCGATCGCATTGATCGCATCCACCACCGCGTTAGCCGAGGAATTATCTGCTGCTTCCGCGGTCACACTGGTATTCTCTGTTCCCGCAAGCGTATAGACCAACACCGGATCGCCGGAGCTGATACTGTTATAAATCGCCTTTGCCGCACTATATGGTAAATTGATGCAGCCATGAGATCCGCTGGTCTTATAGATCGTGCCGCCGAAACTGCTGCGCCACGAAGCGTCATGCAAACCGATCCCGCCGTTAAACGGCATCCAGAAGCTCACCGGAGACGCATACCCCTGTCCTCGTAAAACAGCATTTTTCTGTTTATATGAAATGCGGTAAGCACCGGTCGGCGTCGAATTCCCCGCCGCCACACTGCCGGAGACAAAGTCTGACTCAACCACCAGATTTCCATCTTTATAAAACCATAGATGCTGGGCGGTCAGGTTGATTTCCACATATGTATTCCCGTAATCCGTATCTCCGTGGCTCGCCGCCGTCTGGGAATAAACCACATCACCGGTGTAATTCTCCCCGTTTTCCAGATACCCGCTCAGCGCCGCAAGAGTGGATTCCTGATCTATTTTCCATCCGTAATTTCCGCCTGGAACCGTCACCGTCGTTCCGTAGGAAGTCATGAATGTCTTACTCTGTCCGGTTGTATTATAGGAATCTGCCAATCCCGCGACATACTCTGCCATCTTTTCCGTATCCAGCGTAACATTCATGTCATCATCCACAAGAATCCACTGACTGATCAGCGAACCGTCCACTACCTCCGCAGAACTGCCGAATTCGTAGGTGATCGTCGTATCCACATACTGATTCGCCGTATCCAGCATATTTAATGCTTTCCCGGACTCTTCATTATATTCCGCCTCCACATAGCATCCGCTCTCTGCCAGATCCAGTTCGCTCTGAAGTCCCGTGATCGCAGCGGCAACCGCCGCCCGGAACTTTTTCTCATCCAGACGTGTTCCCTCTGTCGCTGCGATAAGCTCATATCCTGTCTCTTCTGTGTAGTCAGACAAAACAGCATTCTCCGGATCCGTCATCTGACTTTCATCCATACAGATAAGCTTCTCCAGGGCATTGTCCAGTTCATCCTCATCATAAACGATCATTGATTCTGCCTTCACGGACTCTCCGTAAAACAGCTTCGCCGGCCAGGCATAGCTGTTTTGCTGTTCCAGAAGCGCTTCAAGCTCATCGCCGAATGTAATTTCCAGAGAAATATCCGAACCGGAAATTTCTTCAACTTCACCCTCCCGCTCAATCAACGTCAGCACATAGATATCTGATTCGTTCACAAGAGCATCTTCTGCCTCTGCTGTCGTCATCCCGGAACAGGACACACTGTTTATCGTTGTCCCGGGAAGGAATCGATTCCGGTAATACATGGCCATGGCAATGTAGACCGCAGCCAGCACTGCCGCTGCCGCAATCACCGCGATCAGAATGACTTTCTTTTTCCTGCTCATTTATGTATTCTCCCCATTATTTCCAAAATCTGTATTTTCAGGCCACAATATACCTTTGAGTATACCACATCTGTCAAGCCGCTGCCGCATCGGTCTGCACAAAAAAAGCGGGAAACCGAAAAATCCGTTTCCCGTCTCTTTTATTTTGTTATTATTTTTCAACTGAGTACCATTGCCGACATAATTTTACTGCTCACCATTCATTCCTACAGTTCATTCGCCTTCTCCACCTCATAGTCGCTCCATGCAGTCACCGCCGAAGCCCCGGACAAATCCGTCGTGGTTTCATAGGAGTCCACCGTTATTATATACTCGCTGCTGCCCTGCACATAAACTGTACCGTTGCTGCCCTGAATGGTCACCGTATTGCCGGAGGCATCCACGATGGTTCCCTCATTCTGCAATGCAGTCAAAACACTGTCGCCGGTGACAACCCATGTGCTGTCCGCATCGATATAAAGGCTGCAGTATCCGTCATCGCCATCCCCGGCCCATGTCTCATCATTCACCACGGCACCCGTCAATGTGCTGCCGTCCGTCATATAGAAATCAAGCCGGCTAATGCTGTCCCAGATAATATCTCCTTCCATCTCCTGCTCAATCGCGGTAAAGGTGCAGTCCGCTCCGTTGGAACCGGTGCTTCCCCACCCGCGCTCGTTGCTGTTTCCGGTACACTGGAGGAAGAAATCGTTCTCATCCGCGTAGGTGATATCCACGCCGGAAAGGATGAAGGTGGATTCCGTGTTGGTGGTATAGAACATGCCGCCGTTTTCGGCGGTCAGCGTGCCGCCGACCATCTCAAAAACGCTGTTGCCCACCTCGGAGTCGCCGGACATGCTCTGGTAAAGAATGACATTCCATGTGCAGTCGTTCTGGCTGTCGTCCGCCATGTTCCCGGTCAAGTCGCAGTCAAACAGGCGAAGAGAATTGAGTCCCTCAATGCAGACCGCCTCGGAAGCGGTAGCCGCCAGCTCCGCATCATCGATCGCAATATCCGCCGTGCAATAGACTGCCGGTGAGCCGACGCCATTGGAAGTGTAGGAGCCGCCGTCGACCACCATCGTTCCGCCGCCCCGGTCACTGCGGATCGCCGCCGCGGATTCACCGTTTGTCTCGACGGTCAGATCCCATGCGTACAGCGTTCCGCCGCCCGCCGCGTGAATCCCGCCGGAGGTGTCCTGCTGCGTCGTGATCGTGGAATCCGAAACATATACCACTCCGTCGCCGTAGGCAAACACGCCCGCGCCGCCTGCCGCATCGGTCTCTATCGTCGTATCACTGATATAGGTCGTTCCCTCTGTGGTCAGGATTGCTGCTCCGACACCGTAGAAACTGGAATTGTCTCCGCCGGTGCTGTCGGAGGAATCCCGCGTTACCGTGCTGTCCGTGATCGTCACATTCGCCCCGCTCGTGATAAGCGCTGCATTTTCATCCGTTCCCGTGGAGGTGATCGTCTCCCCGCTCACCGTGGCGTCCGTCGAATATTCATTGGCAGCCGTGTGGGCAACGCCGGAGGCCGACGCGCTGCTGCCGCTGCCGCCTGCCGTCGAAGTCTCTACAGATGTCTCTGAATAGAGAACCAGAATCGAGGCGGCGTTGCCGTCTTCATCGTAGGTGACCATCACCACATCGCCGATGGCGAGATCACTGAACTCCATGGCAGTCGTACCGCCACCGCCCATATCACTCATATCGCCCATGTCACCGGACGGCATCTCCCCGGAAAATTCGCCATCTGCGTTTTCTCCGCCATTCTCCGCTTCGTCCGCGCTATCGGTGTCCTCACTGTCTGCGCTCTCCGTATCGCTTGTAGTCTCAACCGTTGCGCTTGTGGTTTCAGCTTCAGCTCCATCCTCACCGTCCGGTTTTTCCGGCACATCCGAATCACCGTTTCCGTCCATGCCGCCGGACGGCATTTCCGGTGCGGTTCCGTCACCGCCACCTTCCATCTCGCCGCCTTCCATCTCGCCGCCTTCGCCATCACCGGTTTCACCATCGGTCGGCATTTCCATATCTCCGCCGCCCTCCATATTTCCCATTCCGCCGGTTGCAACCTGTGTCGTAATCTCCGTCTCATCCGTGACGGTCACTACGATCGCATCACCGATCCCGGAGTCCAGCGTGAAGCTGTTCTCTCCCAACGCCGTAATCTCACCGTACACCTTCTCCGCCGCCGCTTCCTCCTCGGCGGAAGTCTCTGTGTTTGTGCTTGTACTTGTTCCTGTTCCGCATCCTGCCAGCAGGGATGAACCCACAGCAATACCCATGATAATCGCCAGATATCTTTTCCTCATATTTTTCATTGTTCTCCTATTCTTCTTAATAATACAAAGTTATTTCTCACAACGATTGCTGGAAGGTGCCGGTGACAAGGATATATTTCATGGCAACTTTTGTAGAAGCGTTGCCCCGGTTGCCTTGAAATATATCCATGACGCCAGCGCCTTCCTCCAAAAAACGACTTCATGGTCGCAGTATACAATCCAAATATCGAATAGTTGTGTTGTTCATGTGAATTATCTGTGACCTCTCTCCAACGAAAAAGAAACCCTTTTCCAAAGGTTTCTTTCCGTTATCACAATATATGCCTTCATCTGAAAGGCCCGTTTTTACATGACCGCACAGCTTTAGTCCATCGCTCCCTTAATCGCCGCCAGAAGCTCATCGTACTCCTCATACGCCGGGATTTCCGGATAATCCTTCTTAATCTGATCCGTACTCTTAAACAGGAATCCCGCCTTGCTCGCCTGAATCATGCCCAGATCGTTAAAGCTGTCGCCACTTGCAATCGTCTCAAAACCGATGGACTGCAGCGCCTTCACCGTCGTATACTTGGACTTCTCACAGCGCATCTTGTAACCGGTGATGGAACCGTCCGCGGCAACCTCCAGCGAATTGCAGAAAATCGTCGGCCAGCCGAGCTTCTTCATCAGCGGCGCGGCGAACTGTTCAAACGTATCACTCAAAATGACGACCTGGCAACAGGTCCGCAGCTCATCCAGAAACTCCTTCGCGCCCGGCATCGGATCGATCGTCGCGATGACATCCTGTATCTCCTTTAATCCCAGTCCGTGTTCCTTTAAAATATTCAGCCGGTACTGCATCAGTTTATCATAATCCGGCTCATCCCGCGTCGTCCTCTTTAACTCCGGGATGCCGCTGGCCTCGGCAAACGCAATCCAGATCTCCGGTACCAGTACGCCTTCCATATCCAGACATGTAATATACATTTTATAATCCTCCTGTTTCCTATGATTCCGTCCTGCATCTCCATGGTTTCCTCTTGTAATTATATGGATCCGCCATGTAGTAGTATAGCATACGAACCCGCTCTATTCAACACTCTTTAACGCCTCTACCGGATCGATCGTTACACGGGAGTTTGACAGTTGCATAGAGTAAAAATCAGTCGCAGGCCGCATAAAAC
>JAJQBV010000024.1:0-3123 GCA_021203115.1 Clostridiales bacterium
GTTTTATGCGGCCTGCGACTGATTTTTACTCTATGCAACTGTCAAACTCCCGTGTGATAAGTAATTAACGAATGTTGACTTTCCTGTTGTGCATATGCTACTATAATTTCAGATTTTATGTTATATGGGAGGTAGTTGAAATGGTAACCTGGACTGTAATTATTCCGGTCATTGCCGTCATCGCGCTGCTTATCGCCGCGGGGCTGGCTGCGAATGTGAGAAAACAGCCGGAGGGCACGGATCGGATGAAGGAGATTTCCGCGGCGATCCATGAGGGCGCGCAGGCGTTCCTGTTTTCAGAGTACAAGATTCTGATTATTTTTATTGTTGTGGTCTTTGTTGTGGTGGGATTTGCCATCAGTTGGCCGACGGCGGTCTGCTTTGTGATCGGCGCGGTCTTTTCAATTCTGGCCGGATATTTCGGTATGAGCGTCGCGACGCGCGCCAATGTCCGGACCGCGAACGCCGCTAAGGAGAAGGGCATGTCTGCGGCGCTTCCGGTCGCGTTCCGCGGCGGAGCCGTGATGGGGCTCTGCGTGGTCGGGCTCGGACTTTTCGGTGTGAGCGCGATTTATCTGATCACCGGCAATTCCTCTATTTTATTCGGATTTTCTCTCGGCGCATCCTCGGTTGCACTGTTTGCCCGTGTGGGCGGCGGTATCTACACGAAGGCTGCGGATGTCGGCGCGGACCTTGTCGGTAAGGTTGAGGCCGGTATCCCGGAGGATGATCCGCGCAACCCGGCTGTTATCGCGGATAACGTGGGTGACAATGTCGGCGATGTCGCCGGTATGGGCGCGGATCTGTTTGAGTCCTATGTAGGTTCCATCATCTCGGCGATCACGCTGGGACTGATCGCATCCGGCATCTCCGGTTCCTTCGGGCAGCTCGGCGGAGCGCTGTATCCGCTGGTGCTGGCGGCCGTGGGTATCATCGCCTCCATCATCGGTATTTTCTTCGTCCGCGGGAAGGACGGCGGAGACCCGCAGAAGGCGCTGAATACCGGAAGCAATGTTGCGGATATCATCACCATCGTTCTGGCTATCGTGCTGAGCAAGCCGATGCTCGGCTCTTACAAGCCGTGTGGCGCGATCATTGCCGGTCTGCTGGTCGGTATTCTGATCGGGCGGATTACCGAGTATTACACCTCTGACAAATATAAACCGGTGCAGAAGATTGCGGAGCAGTCCGAGACCGGTTCTGCGACAAACATCATCAGCGGCCTTGCAGTCGGTATGAACTCCTGCACATGGCCGATCATCCTGATCGCTGCCGGTATCTTTGTGGCTTATCAGTTCAGCGGCGTGTACGGTATCGCTCTCGCGGCGGTCGGCATGCTCGCGACGACGGGCAGCACGGTTGCCGTTGACGCCTACGGCCCGATCGCGGACAATGCGGGCGGCATTGCTGAGATGTCCGGACTGGATGAGAGCGTTCGTGAGATCACGGATTCCCTGGATTCCGTCGGAAATACAACCGCAGCCATCGGCAAGGGTTTTGCCATCGGTTCCGCGGCTCTGACAGCGCTTTCCCTTTTTGTCTCCTATGCGGAGGCAGTGGAGCTTGCGGCGATTGACCTTCTGGTCCCGACCGTGATCGTCGGACTGTTTATCGGCGCGATGCTTCCGTTCCTCTTCTCTGCAATTACCATGGAAGCGGTATCCAAAGCGGCTTACAAGATGATCGAGGAGGTCCGCAGACAGTTCAAGGCAGACCCGGGGATTCTGGAGGGAACGAGCCGGCCGGATTACAAGACCTGCATCGGCATTTCCACACAGGCGTCCTTAAAGGAAATGATTATTCCGGGCGTGATCGCGATCGTCGTGCCGATCGTTGTCGGCATTCTCTTAGGACCGGAGGCTCTCGGCGGACTGTTGGCCGGAGCATTGGTCACGGGCGTTATGATGGCGATCTTCATGGCGAACTCCGGCGGAGCGTGGGATAACGCGAAAAAGTATATCGAGAGCGGCCAGCACGGCGGAAAGGGAAGTGAACCGCACAAGGCGGCGGTTGTCGGCGACACGGTCGGAGATCCGTTTAAGGATACATCCGGACCGTCCATCAACATCCTGATCAAGCTGATGACCATTGTGTCACTGGTGTTTGCACCGATCTTCCTCTCCATCGGCGGACTGCTGTAGATCGTAATGTGAAAAGCTATATGTGAAATGATAAAAGGGAAGATGCCGCCCGGCAGAAATGTCGGGCGGTGTTGTACTGTCCGGAGGGAGGAAACCGTATATGACGCAGAAACAGGAAATGAGAAAGAAATACAGGACGCTCCGGAACGATATGGACCGGGACTCGGCGGAGAGATTGTCCGCCCGGATCTACAGAAGGATTTCAGAGAGTCCCCTGTTTGAAAATGCAAAATATATTTACGCCTACTATCCTCTGGGTAATGAGGCGGATATCCGCCCGGTTGTGGAGGAGGCATGGCGGAAGGGGAAGCGCGTGGCGTTCCCGAAGGTGTTTGGGGAAGAACTGCGGTTTTTTGAGGTGGAGGATTTTGCACAGCTCTCGGAGGGAGCCTTTGGCGTGATGGTGCCGTCGGAGTACGGTGATACGGATTCTTCGGACGGACAATCCCGGCTGGTTCCCGTGGACTGGCGCGGGGAGGAAGCACTTGTGCTGACGCCCGGTGTGGCCTTTGACCGCAAGGGGAATCGCATGGGGTTCGGAAAGGGCTACTATGACCGTCATTTCGCGGGGGACAATCGGTGTGTCATGATGGGAGTGGCATATGAGCTGCAGATAGCGGATCAGCTTCCGGCCGATCCATTCGATGTAGTGATGTCCTGCATCATGACCGAACAGAATCAATATGGAAATACAGTCTCTTTATAAAAACGCGATGGCAGGATGAAACCGGTTATGAATTATGAAGAAGCGATGTCCTTTCTGGATGAGACAAAAAAATACGGCATTCAGCCCGGCCTGACCGGCATCCGTGCCCTGATGAGGGAGCTGGGTGATGTGCAGGAGCGCATTCCCATCGTTCACATTGCGGGCACGAATGGGAAGGGTTCCGTGGGCGCGATGCTCTCCTCGGTTCATGTCGAGTCGGGGTATCGGACAGCGCGGTTTTACTCACCGGATGTGTTCTCGTAAGAGGAGGAGTTC
>JAJQBV010000024.1:3133-5474 GCA_021203115.1 Clostridiales bacterium
GCGGCTGGCGGAGATTTTTGCGGAGGTGGCCGGCGCATGTCAGCGTTTGGGTCAGGGCGGCCTGCCGCACCCCACGCGCTTTGAGGTGGAGACGGCGGCGGCATTTTTGTGGTTTTATGAGGAAAATTGCGACATCGCACTGGTGGAGGTCGGCATGGGCGGCGCGGAGGATGCGACGAACCTGATCCAAAAGCCTCTGGTGAGTGTTCTGACTTCGATCAGCCGGGACCATACGAAGTTTCTGGGCAATACATTGACGGAAATTGCCGGGGCAAAGGCCGGAATTATCAAGGAAGGCTGTCCGGTGGTTGCCATGGAGCAGAAGTCGGAGGCGATGGCGGTGATTTGCAAAAAGTGTGAAGAGAGCCGGGCACCTCTTGTGTTGGCCGGAAAGACGGATGATCGCCTGATGAACATATCGCTGGGGCTAGCCGGGGAATTTCAGGCAGAAAATGCGGCCTGTGTGCTTCAGGTTTTGGAACTTTTGAAAAAGAATTACCCGAAGATTTGCCGGAAAACAGTCAGAGAGGGTCTGAAAAAGGTCCGGTGGCCGGGACGGTATGAACAGATTTATGCTTCTCCGGACGTTTATCTGGACGGCGCGCACAATGAGGATGCTGTTCTCAAGCTGCATGCCTCGGTGAACCGCAGCTTTCCGAATCGCAGAATTATCTACATCATGGGGGTTCTCGCGGACAAGGAGTACGACCGGATGATTCATACCATGTTTCGGGAGGGCGACCGGGTTTACACGGTGACACCGCCGAATCCGCGGGCGCTTTCGGCGACAGAACTGGCGAAACAGCTGCAAAAGGAAAAGATCGACGCAATCCCTTGTGAAAATCCGCGTGATGCAGTATCATATGCCCTGGAGGCGGCGGATGAGCAGGATGTGATTCTGGCATTTGGTTCCCTCTATTATCTGAGCGGAGTCCGGACAGCGTTCCGGGAATTATTGGGTGAGTATGAAGTACACGGATCGATTATTACATAACGAGCGGTTTCTGCAGATCATGCGGGAGGTTCAGGAGGACGAGCGCGAACGAATCTACTGCCATCATGAGCTGGAGCATGGATTGGATGTCGCCAGAATCGCGTGGATTCTCTGCCTTGAGAACAGCGTGACAAATGCGCGGGACACAGATGAGGAGCGGAAAAAGCGGGAGGAGAGAAAGGATCGCCTCTATGTGGCCGGGCTTATCCATGACATCGGCCGATCGGCTCAATACCGGACGGGGGAGCATCATGCCGTTGCCGGTGTCAGACTGGCGCGGCAGATTCTGACCGAAATCGGATATCCCCGCGAGTGGATTGACGAGGTTTGCTCTTTTATCCGGGAGCATCACGGAAGACAGTACCGATATGAGGACAAAGGCGCGATCGGCTACTATATCGAGCGGGCGGATCAGCTCTCAAGGAATTGTTTTTGCTGCCCGGCGGCGGATACCTGTAAATGGGAGGAAGCGGAGAAAAACCGGAGTATCTTCCGGTGATCCGGATGGATGGGCGGAAAGAAAGGGCGAAAGAGCGAAATGAGGATAGGAAACCGCGAATTTGATACAGCAAATAAGACTTATGTGATGGGAATCCTGAATGTGACGCCGGATTCCTTTTCAGATGGCGGGCGATACAATTCCACAGACCGGGCACTGGCGCAGACAGAGCGGATGATCGGGGAAGGCGCGGATATCATCGACATTGGCGGCGAGTCCACGCGGCCCGGATATACAAAAATTTCGGATGAGGAGGAAATCGGCCGGGTGACGCCTGTGATCGAGGCGGTGAAGGCGCGGTTTGATATTCCGTTTTCTCTGGACACTTATAAGAGCAGAGTGGCGCAGGCGGGGCTGGAGGCGGGCGCCGACCTGATCAACGACATCTGGGGGTTAAAGTATGACAGCGATATGGGCCGGGTCATCGCGGATTCAGAGGCAGCCTGCTGCCTGATGCATAACCGGGAGCAGGCGGATTACATGGATTTTGAAAAAGAGTGGTGCGAGGATCTCGCCGGGACGGTGCGGCTGGCAAAGAAGGCAGGCATCCGGGACGACCGGATTATACTGGATCCCGGTGTGGGATTCGGAAAGACATATGAAAATAATCTGACGGCTATTCGCCGTATGGACAGGCTGATGCAGTTCGGTTATCCGGTTCTTCTCGGCACTTCACGGAAATCGGTGATCGGGCTGACGCTGGATGTGCCGGCCGATGAGCGGGTGATCGGAACAGTGGCGACCACCGTATATGCCGTGAACTGCGGCTGTGCCTTTGTGCGCGTTCATGACGTAAAGGAGAATGTGCAGGCCATACGGATGATGGAAGCAATCAAAAATTCTTAATA
>JAJQBV010000177.1 GCA_021203115.1 Clostridiales bacterium
CGCCAGCACCACCAGATATCGTCCGTCCGGAAGAGCGAAAACCTCCTCCGCCGCCTCAAAATCCGCCTTTTTCATCCCGGAAATATCCGCGCCGTAGCTGTCAAAGCATTCCCTGACCTCTTTGATATTCCGACAGCCCGATGCCATACAGATATCCAGAAACTCCTCGGCCTCCTCCGGTGTCTCCGCCACAACCTCCGGAAACAGCTGAAGCTGCTTCTCCAGAAATGTCCGGATCACCACATCATCATATTCGCCCATGCTGCATTCCGCCTTTCTGCTTTCCTGTTCGGGTTGATTATACCCGTATTTTTCCATATGCGCAACAAAAACCCTTTAACTCCTGATAAAGTCTTGCGATCGGTAGCCCGACGACATTGTTATAATCACCCCGTATACCGCGGATAAACTTTCCGCAGACGCCCTGAATGCCGTAAGCGCCCGCCTTGTCCATCGGATCTCCCGTAGCGACATAGTCCCGGATCTCCTTCTCCGTCATCGGGAAAAAATCCACATCTGTTTTCTCATAAAATGTATGTGTCCGCTCCTCATCTCTGCACCGATAGATCAGACACACACCGGTATAGACCTGATGCGTCCGTCCGGACAGGGCGCGAAGCATCCGGCAGGCATCCGCCCCGTCCGCCGGCTTCCCGAGAATTTCCCCTTCGTTTACAACAATCGTGTCCGCACCGATAAACAGAATATCCTCCTCTGCTCCGTCTTTCAGCAGCTTTGCCACCGCCTGCGCCTTCTGAACCGCAAGCTCTGTTACGATCTCCGCCGGCATCTCCTTCGTGATGACCTCCTCGCCCTTCGACGGAATCACCTCAAAATCCATACCCAGCCGCGCCAGCAGCTCCCGCCGCCTCGGCGATGCCGAAGCCAGAATTATTCTCATTACTTATTTCCTCCTAAACAACAATCACCTCATCCAACCGAAACGAATAGATCAGCGTCTCCTTCACCCGCTTCCCCGCAAACCGCCGGTTCAGCGCTTCCGCATAGAGCCGCATCTGTGCCTCATAGCGCTGCACGAGCTCCTGCGCGCGCTCCACGCGGTCTGTCTTGTAATCCAGAAGCACAATCCCATCCTCTTCCTCCCAGAACACATCGATAATGCCCTGCACGAGAACCGTCTCCTCCGACTTCACCCCGTTCCAGACCTGCTTTGCGGGCAGCGACATCACAAACGGCTGTTCCTTCGTCAAACGTCCGCAGGCCGCCGCCTCTCTCATCCTTCCCGCGATCCCGGACGTAAGAAACCGTGCCATCTGATGCAGATTTAGTAGTGCCGCTTCCTCTTTTCTTATACGTCCCGATGGAACATACCCTGCGGCTTGCGCTTCCAGCCACGCGTTTGCCGTTTTCCATCCGGCAGCATTCCTCTCTGAACCGGCAAAGGAATCCGGAATCGACGCAAAATCCAGACACTCCAGGAAGCGATGAGCGGCGGTTCCCCGCAGAGCGCCGAGATTCTCCTCCTGTGCCTGCACGAACTTCGGAATGTACGGAACCGGTATCTCCTCCGGAAACAGGCTTTCCCCGCCCTCCTCCTCCGTCAGCGCCCCGGCTTCCTCCATCGCGCGGTGCTTGATCTCCGATACGGACACTTTTTGCTTCAGCACACCGCTCTCCTCATACGGATATTCCCATGAGAGGCGCGCTGCCGTTTTCTCATAAATCACCGGATCAATACTGCGCAGCTCCTCGCAGACTCTTTCTTTTTCAAGAAGAATGCTCTCCTGCTTTCTCTGCTCGCTCTCCACGCGCTCCTCCAGCCCGCTCCGGCAAATCCGGCAGGAGTTGCCGCTGCTTTTAAGCGCCGGCAAAACCCAGTCCCAGTAGCAGGTTGCATCCAGCCGCCGTGTAAATTCCAGCTTTGCAAACGGCTCTTCCATCCTGCGGCCTGACAGCAGATCTTTCTTCGGCTCCATTCCCGCAAGAATCAGCTTTTCCTTTGCGCGGGTCAGCGCGACATAGAGGATGCGAAGCTCCTCACCCATGTTCTCCTTTTTCGTCTCAATCGCGAAAACCTGACGGATCAGGGTATCCTGTTTCGTCCGGCGCTCCGCATCGAAATATTTCAGGCCGATGCCGTATTACGGGTGAAAAATCATCCGATCCCGCTCATCCTGCATATTAAACGGCTTTCCCATCCCGGCCAGAATGACGATGGGGAATTCCAGCCCCTTGCTCTTGTGGATAGTCATGAGGCGCACCGCGTTTTCCTGCTCGCTGACGGTCTCCGCCTCGCCGTAATCCACATCGTATTTCATCAGCCGGTCGATGTAGCGGATGAAGTGAAACAGACCATGGTAGCTCGTCTGCTCGTAGGCGATGGCCTTTTCCAGCAACATGTCGAGGTTGGCGCGCCGCTGCTCTCCGGCAGCCATGGCCGTCACATAATCGCGATAACCGGTCTCATCGTAAATCTGCTGGATCAGGGAATGGATCGGCGTATAGGGAACACGCCTGCGGAACGACTCCGTCATCAGCCAAAAGTCTTCCGTCCTTTTTTGCAGATCCGGGTACATTTCCGCCCAGTCCTTCCCGCTTCCCGGGGCGGGCGCTCTTTTCTCCTCCGCATCGGAACTTTCTCCGTACCGACCGGACGCATTCGATTTTCCGATTTTCTCAACACAATCAAAAAACGGCAGTTTTTCATCATACAGGCGAATCACAGCCAGCTCTTCCCCGGAGAAATTCCCGATCGGCGACCGCATCACCGTCACAAGCGGGATATCCTGGCGGGGATTGTCCAGCACACGCAGCATGGCAAGAATGACCTGCACCTCCTGCGCGGAAAAATATCCGGTCTGTGAGGAGACCAGCAGCGGAACCCCCTCCTGCTCAAAAACCGACTGGAATGTTTCCGCCCATTCGGAGAGCGATCGAAGGAGAATCACGACATCTTTATACTGTTTTTCGGGAATCTCGCCGCTCCGGATCATCTCGCGGATCCGCTGCGCCACAGCCCTCACCTCGGTAACCTTCCGGCTGCGCTCCGCCGGGTTTTCCTCCACCAGCAGACACTCCGGCCGGCAGCAGTCCGGATCCTCATACTCCGCAAAACTTCCTCCCATATAGAGTGCGGCATCCGCGTCATATTCCACATTGCCGAGGTCGCGTCCCATGATCCGCGCAAAAATATCGTTGACCACATCCACAACCTCACCCCGGCTGCGGAAATTTTTGTGGAGATCAATCCGTTGGGTTTTGCTGTCGTCGACGGAAAAGCTCTCATACTTTCCCATAAACAGCTCCGGCCGCGCCAGACGGAAGCGATAGATGCTCTGTTTGACATCCCCCACCATAAACAGATTCTCATGCCCCTCCGGAATGCCGGAAACTGCCGTCAGAAGCGCCTCCTGCACATAGTTGCTGTCCTGATACTCGTCGATCATGATTTCCCGGAAATGCGCACGGTATTCCGCCGCTGTCTCAGTCGGCTGTTTCGTCACGGGATCCACAAGAATCCGCAGCGCCATATGCTCCAGATCCGAAAAATCCAATATGTTTTTCCCGGCCTTCTCCGCGGAAAAAACCTCCGAAAATGCCTCTGTCACCGCCACCAGCGTCTGAACCATCGCGCCGGTTCTCTGCATCCGTTCCAGCTGAACATCCGTCTCTGCAGAAAAATATTTCTCACGAAATCCTTTGATCTGTGCCTTGATCTGATCCCGGGCCGTCTTAACCGCGGTTCGTTTCTCCTCACTGCCCGTGTACTTTCCGCCTCCGGACAGCGGTTTGAATTTTATCGCATCCAGCGCCTCCTGCCAGCGGGCAAGCCGGGACTCCATCCCTTTGCTCTGGGCATTTGCCTCCCCTGTCTCCTCTCCTTTTGCAGTGCGAAGCAATTCCTCCAGTTGGCGAAGGTCATCGCGAACCACAGCCTCATAGTGCTGCGGGCCGTCCGCATCCAGTGTCAGCTCATACAGCTTCCGATACCGGCCGACCATCTCCTCCACCCGGATCCGGAGATAGGCGAGAAAATCCTGCATCCATTTTTTCTCTTCCAATGCTTCCGCCGTGTTCGCCTCATACTGACCCGCGCAGGACTCCAGCCACTCCTGCGGCCACGGATAGCTCTGGGCAAAATCATAGAGCCGCAGCACCATATCCCGTATATTCTGATCGCTCTTCGCGGAAGCGTAACTGTCCGCAAACCGGAGAAACGCGAGATCGCGCTCCGCGTAAAATCGTTCCAGCACCCGGTCACACACATCCTCCCGCAGCAGCTTTAATTCCCCCTCATCCGCAATGCGAAATCCCGGTTCTAAGTCAATTTTGTAAAAATGATTCTGCAGAACATGCTTGCAGAAGCTGTCGATCGTCGTGATCTGCGCGTTGTGAATCAGCGAGACCTGCCGCTGCAGACGGGTATCGGACGGATCCGCCTCCACCGCAGCCTCGATGGCCGCGAGTACCCGCTCCCGCATCTCCGCCGCTACAGCATTTGTAAAAGTCACCACCAGCAGCTCATCCACATCCATCGGACGCTCCGGGTCTGTGATCATGGAGATGATCCGCTGTACCAATACCGCGGTTTTCCCGGAACCCGCCGCGGCGGAGACAAGCAGGCTGCGGTCCCTGAGAGAGATCACCTGCTCCTGCTCCGGCGTCCACCTGACTTTTGGCTCCTCCGTTGTGACAGTCTTCTCTATTCTGTTTTTTTCAGACTCTCTGTCCGCTCCTCCTGACATAAAACTGCCGCCTTTCCGATTCTCCGTGCCAAGTCTCTTCCCTATTCCTGTCTGGCTTTCCATGACTTACCGTCATCCTTCGTCCGCAGCCGTTCCCAGATTTCCTCATCCTTCAGATATTTTTCCTGTTTGTACTCGTAACCGTTCACCTTCCGGTCAAAGCCGCACACGCCCTGAAAGGTGCAGTAATCACATCCGGTCCGGTCCGCCAGCCGATACGGCTTTGCGCTGATGTCGCCCTCCAGCATCTGCCGTCCCTCATCCGCAATACACCGGCTGACATGATCCGCCAGATGCCCGAAATCTTCGGTTGAGGCCGCGGAAGTCCCGGTTTTGCTGAGCGTCCGGTCGTTTTTCAGTGCCACGGGAATCACATCGGATTTTTTGTTTTTTAAAAGATCACGATCCATATGCAGATAGACGACCGGTTCCAGATTGACCAGACCATTCGGGCGCAGGCTGTTTAATATCTTCTTCGCAATCTCCTCCTCATCCACGCCGTCCGCATCCACCATCGGATCATCCAGATGGTAATAAAAGATTCCGGCAGGGATAACCTCCTTGTCCGGATGCTCCTTTTTCACTTTCTCCATCGCCGCGTTCAGGTAAAGCACCAGCTGAAGCTGCATCCCGTAGTAAAGGGAGAGAAGCTGAAATTTTGTATTTCCCGATTTGTAATCGACAACCTTCACATAAATCTTATTCTCGCTCTCATAGAGATCCAGCCGATCCACGCTTCCCACCGTCCGCATCAGCGTTTCGGGCGT
>JAJQBV010000101.1 GCA_021203115.1 Clostridiales bacterium
CATAGGTCTCTACCATCACATCCCGGCCGTCCTTCGTCCCTGTGGACTCCACCACAAAGGCTCCCTCGTCCTTCACCAGCCCCTCATCGAGGATCTCCCTGATCTCCTCGCGGTACTTCGGCGCCGGGGGCAGATGCTCCAGAACCACATCAAACGGAACAAAGGTGTGCCCGTGATAGGTTTTCTCCTCTCTGGACAACAGCCCTGCCCGGTACAATGGGGTGGCAAACTCGACGCCGACACCGCCGTACTTGAAGTTGATGTTTTTGGCTCCCTTGAAATGCGTATCCTTATTGATGCCCATGTAGTCCGGCTCGGCGTGGGCGTGCTCCACCAGCTTTACCTCGTTGGCACATCCCTTGAATTTCCGGTAGACCGGAAGGGAATGCGGCTGCGTCTCCACGATCACACCGTCCTTCAAGGCAAATGTGGGATCGGTCATATCCGACAGCGCCGTGAACGGCGACCACCAGAACGGCAGGAAGCGCTTTGCCTCGACTCCCTCGTACACCATCATCAGGATATCATCACAGGTATCCAGATACCGCATGGAGTTGCGCGCCGCCACGCACATCAGTCCCGGCGCGGAGCCGGTGCCGATGATGGCCAGCTTTCCGATTGCCTCAAACCGGTGACCGTAATTGTCGTAGAGCATCTGTATGCACTTCGGCCACCATGGGTCCAGTACATCCGTCGCCGCAAAGTCCTGATAATTGCACTTCAACGCCAGAGCGGCGTCCAGCACATTCGGCGCGAAGCGGATCGGCAGAGCGTTTACAATCAGGTCAACGCCCTCGGCCGCCGCGATGATACTGTCCACATCGTTGGCGTCCACATAGAGTCCCTTCGCCTTTTTCAATATTTTAACAAGTTCATCCACCGCCTTATGGTCCGTGTCCGCACAGCGGATTTCCGTGACCTCCGGCTCCTCATCCATTCGTTCCGCTACGGTTGTGCCCTGCGCTCCGGTTCCCAGGACCAGAATCTTTTTCACCTTATTCATGATCATCTCCCATGGCGGGCAATCAGCGCCTTCAGCTCGCCCTGAATCTGTCCGTTTGTGCCGAGAACATCCTGATTTTTCAGAAAATCGATCCGATCCTGCTCAAATGTACCGGCATACCCGCCGGCCTCCTCAACCAGAAGGGCACCCGCGGCAAAATCCCACGGTTTTAAATTCCGCTCAAAATAGCCGTCCAGACGCCCGCAGGCAACATAAGCAAGGTCCAGCGCTGCCGAACCGCCGCGGCGGATATCCAGAGACTGTTCATACACCTCCTGAAAAATACGAAAATTCACCGGCGCGAATTCCTTGTTATAGGGAGAGGTGCCGACAGCGATCAGACTGTCCCGGAGGACAGACTTTCCGCTCACATGAATCGGCGACCCGTTGAGAAATGCTCCCTGCCCGCGGACCGCGTGAAAGGTCTCCCCGCTGAACGGATTATACAAAACCGCAGCATCGATCCGCCCGTCCTCATAGTAACCGAGGGACACCGCGCTGTGACGGTAATCGTAGATCAGGTTCGTGGTTCCGTCGATCGGATCAAGGATCCATGCCGGGCGGTTCGGATCGACCTGATGCAGATGCTCCTCCTCGCCCATAAACTGCACATCCGGATACGCCTCACAAAGCGCTCCCCTGAGAAAATCCTGCACCTGCGTGTCCACCTTTGTCACAAAATCCGCAATTCCCTTCACCGTGATATCCTGCCGGCTGTTCTCATTCATAATGATCGGCCGCGTCTGATGCACCAGATCAATGATCTGCCTGATATTCACATCCCGGCGGCAATAATTGTTTTCCATTTTCACTTACTCCTCCGCTGTCTCAGTCTTTCATCTGCCCCGTCCGTTTTGATTTCTGATTTTACCATGAACGGTTTCATTCTCATTTCTCCTTTATTATCGATTATCCGCGCACGAATTGCAAATATTATTTATGTATAGTCTTTTTTTCGGGATTATGTTATGCTCTGTTAAAATTGATGTAATTAAAGGGGATCACAGATGGATACAGCAAAACAGGCGCAACCGACGCCGGAAATTCCGGACGGCACCGACTTCAGCGATGTCCTCCTGACATCCATGGAAGCCGGTCACATCCTTCTGGAAAACGGCGCGGAAATCTTCCGCGTGGAGGAGACCATGCTTCGCATCGGCCGCCACTTTGGCGTGACGGAAGAGGATGTCTTTGTCCTGAGCAACGGCATCTTTACCACCGGAGGGTCGAAGGAACACGGGCACCAGGAAAGCTTCGCACGGGTACAGCACATTCCCATGCATTCCGCTTCGCTGGACAAGGTCGTCGCGATCAACCAGCTCTCCCGCGATGTGGAAGCGGGCAAATACACGCTGGAGGAGACAAAGGCTCAACTGCAGGAAATCCGGAACATGCCCGGAAAAACCCACTGGAAGCAGATCCTTGCGTCCGGCATCGGCGCCGGAAGCTTCTGTCTACTCCTCGGCGGCAACTTTGCGGATGCAGTCGCGGCTGTCCTCGCCGGACTTGCGCTGTATCTCTTTATCTTAAAACTCAGCATACCGGTTCTGCACCTGTCCCGGATCACGGAGAACATCTGCGGCGGCGCGGCAGCCACACTGCTCTGCCTCCTGTTCTACCGGATCGGGCTCGGGCACAATCTGGGAGCCATGGTCATCGGATCCATCATCCCTCTGGTTCCCGGTGTGGCGTTCACCAACGGCATCCGGGACATCGCGGATCGCAATTACATCGCCGGTATTGTCCGGATGGTGGACGCGATCCTCGTCTTTGTCTGCATTGCCATCGGCGTCGGAATCGTCTTCCTGCTCTGGCAGCAGTTCGGGGGAGGAGGCGTTGAACTATGATAAATTCCCATGCCGTCATCCACTGGCTGATTCAGATTGCGGCGCCGTTCTGCGGAACGGTCTCTTTTGCCCTGATCTTCGGCGTACCGCGGAAATATTATATTCTCTGCGGCATCACCGGAACCGTCGGCTGGCTGATCTATACCCTGACCTCGCAGGGCGGTGTCCCCGCAACGGAAGCCACCTTTCTGGCATCCGCCGCGGTTGTATTTCTCTCGAGAATATTTGCCGTCAATGTCAAATGCCCGGTAACCGTCTTTCTGATCTCCGGGATCATTCCGCTCGTTCCCGGAAGCAGTGTCTACTGGGCGGCCTACTATCTGGTGACAAATGAAACCGGCAGGGCAGTGGAGAGCGGATTTGCCGCCATCCGCCTTGCGGTCGCCATTGTGCTCGGAATCGTGATCATTCTGGAGCTGCCAAACCGGTGGTTCCATCTGTGCGGGAGGTCCAAAAGCTCCTGAACGAGCAAATCCCTCCTGTCGGAATCATCATTTTCCCGACAGAAGGGATTTTCGTGAATATACGTGGAGTTTAATTCTTACTGAACTTTCATCATCTGTTGTATTTCCGTTTTTTGTTATAAGCTGCTGCGCCAACCACACCAGCTCCGGATACAGACAGCAGGGCAAGCCACAATGTAACAGGGCTACTGTCCCCGGTCTGTGAACTGATTGTGCTGCTTGCGGATGTATCGGTAGTTTCCGTCTCCGTTGTGGAAGTCGTTACTGCTTTCCATGAAACGGCTACGGGAGACAGTCCCATGAGGGTGACAACCAGACCGTCTTCGGTTTTTGTGACGGTTGGCCTCTCTGTTTCTCCCGCAGTGATGCCTAGCCGTTCTGATGTCACAGTGAACATATGCTCCACGACAAATTCATAGCTTGCATCCGTCCCTTCCGGATAAGGTATGGTCACGGTATTGCACGAGAAAACGATATTGATGTCACATAGAACCCGGGTGTCTGTGCAAACATATCGAGGGGCGATTTTGGCCGTTTGCCCGTGTGACAAAACATATCGAGCCGTTTTTTGCCCGTTTTGGGGTGTTTTGGCGTATATGGGTGTATGCGCAAACATATCGACCCAAAAACGTCATTGAATGTATGATACAAAATATCAACCGTATTTTCAAACCCAGATTAATCAATAACTGACACAAAAATGCCTTGCGGCTTTTCATTACACGCAAGGCATCTTTTATATATTTTTATTCACACCGCCACTTCCGTCTCCAGTCCCGATTTAAACTCCACCGTGAAGTGGTCATCATAGACCGTAATCTTCTCTATCATCTTACGGACGAGACTCTCGTCATATTCTATAACCGCCGTTTCCATTTCATCGAGCATTTTCTCCATCTCTTTCACCCGCTGGCGGCTTCCCTCGTTGTTGGCATCTTCTAAAAGAAGCTCCTGCTTTTTTCTGCGAAGCTCCTCGATTTTATCCGCGATGTCACCATAGGCATATCTCGCATTGGCCTTTTTCAGAAGTTCCTTCTGCGAATCAGCAAGCTTTGCCTCAACCTCCTCGATTTTGCGGGCGTTGCCGCCGCCTGAATGTCCTCCTCCCGAACCGTCCTGGCCGGGCAGCCAATCCCGCTCGTTTTCTTCGTCACGCGGCTGACGCACCTCCACACGACGTATTTCTTTCCACGGTTATTCCAGCTGATTCTCCGGAACAGATCTCCGCAATGTGCACAATAAACGATACTCGATAATGCATAGTGGCTGCTGTATACCCTGTGTTTTCCTGTTCCTGTCGAAATGTTTGCGCGTCTCGCCATCTCCTCCTTAACCTGCATGAAAATCTCCCTCGGGATGATGGCCTCGTGGCTGTTTTCCACATAATACTACGGCACGATGCCCTTGTTTACAACCCGCTTCTTCGTCAGGAAATCCGTCGTTACAGTTTTCTGTAAAAGCGCATCGCCGATGTATTTTTCATTCGTTAGGATTTTGCGCAGCGTGCTGGCAAGCCAGTAATCATTCCCTGCCGCTGTCTTGATTCCGTCTGCAGTAAGACCCTTTCCGATTTCACAGTAGCTTTTACCTTCCATGAATTCCCTGTATATCCGCTTTACAACCTCGGCTTCTTCCGGGTTGATGACAAGGTTCCCGTCCTCATCCTTATCGTAACCGAGGAAGCGGTTCGCGCAGACCTGAATCTTTCCTTGCTGATAGCGGTACTGGAGTCCAAGCTTCACATTCAGTGAAAGCGACTGGCTCTCCTGCTGTGCAAGCGATACCATAATAGTAAGCAGCACCTCTCCTTTGGCGTCCATTGTGTTTATGTTTTCTTTTTCAAAAAACACGGGAATGTTCTTCTCCTTCAGCTGACGAATGTACTTCAGGCAATCTAAGGTATTTCTTGCAAATCTACTGATGGATTTCGTTACCACCATGTCGATTTTGCCATCCATACACTCCTCAATCATGCGGTTGAATTCCCCTCGTTGCTTCGTATTGGTTCCAGAAATTCCTTCATCTATGTAAACAGAGGATTTGATACAAGGAAACAGGGCAAAACCACCGAAAA
>JAJQBV010000214.1 GCA_021203115.1 Clostridiales bacterium
ACATATAATTCCGTTACAATATTTATTCAGAATAGAAAAAGGGATGCTTCCATGAATCAAAAGGTATTACACACATTAGAATACGACAAAATCATCTCTCTTCTGGCCGATCAGGCTACCTCGGATGCCGGGAGGGAGCTGTGTCTGAATCTGCGCCCTATGACGGATCCGGACCGGATTGCACAGGCGCAGACCGAGACCGGCGATGCGCTGAACCGGATATTCCGCAAGGGGAACCTCTCCTTTAGCGGCCTGAAAAATCCGGCGTTCCAGATCCGGCGTCTGGAGGTGGGCGGCGCCTTAAACATCGAGGAGTTTCTGATGATCTGCCGCCTGCTGGAAGTGACCGGAAAAGCGAAAGCATACGCGCGGGAGACCCGCGAGGATGTCCGGCCGGATTCACTGGATGAATTGTTTGCCGGATTGGAGCCGCTGACGCCGCTTCTGGAGGAGATTCACCGCTGCATCCCCGGCCCTGACGAGGTCAGCGATGCGGCAAGCCCTGCCCTGCACAACATCCGTCGGCAGATCCGCACGATCAACGACCGGATCCACGCTGCCATGAACAGCCTCTTAAACAGCCAGACGACCCGGACCTATCTGCAGGACGCGGTTATTACCATGCGCAACGGCCGTTACTGCCTGCCTGTGAAAGCAGAGTACAAGGCACAGATGCCCGGCATGATCCACGACCAGTCCTCCTCCGGCTCCACGCTTTTCATCGAGCCGATGTCTGTTGTGAAGCTGAATAATGATTTAAAGGAAACACGGCTGAAGGAAAAAGAGGAGATTGAAAAAATCCTCGCCGAATTGAGCAACCATGTAGCGGAATACAGTTCCGCCATCACGCAAAATTACCGCACCCTGACCACGCTGGATTTCATCTTTGCGAAGGCAAAGCTTGCGAAAATCCAGAACGCCATGCCGCCGGTCTTCAACACAGACGGCAGGATCAACATCCGGAAGGGACGGCACCCGCTTCTGGATCCGTACCGGGTCGTGCCCATCGGCATACGCCTCGGCGATGCGTTTCATCTTTTGATTGTTACCGGGCCAAACACCGGCGGAAAAACGGTCTCACTGAAGACCATCGGCCTCCTGACCCTGATGGGGCAGGCGGGCTTACACATTCCGGCGGGAGACCGCTCCGAGCTTTCTGTCTTTAAGCAGGTCTACGCCGACATCGGGGACGAGCAGAGCATTGAGCAAAGCCTCAGTACCTTCTCCTCCCACATGACAAACATTGTCTACATCTTAAAAAAGGCGAACCGCGGAAGCCTCGTGCTCTTCGACGAGCTCTGCGCCGGTACGGATCCGGACGAGGGCGCCGCCCTTGCGGCCTCGATTCTGGAGCAGCTGCGCCGGCGGGGCATCCGGACGATGGCCACCACCCACTACAGTGAGTTAAAGCTCTATGCGCTCTCCACGGAGGGCGTGGAAAATGCCTGCTGTGAGTTTGATGTGGAGACCCTGAGTCCCACCTACCATCTGCTCATCGGGATTCCCGGCAAGAGCAATGCCTTCGCCATCTCACAGAAGCTGGGCCTGTCTCCGCGTCTCATCGAGGACGCGCGCACGCGCATTTCCAGCGAGAATGAGAGCTTTGAGGATGTCATCTCGGATCTGGAGCAGAGCCGCCGCACGATTCAGCGGGAGCAGGCTGAGATCAGCCAATACAAAGCCGAGGCGGAGGCGCTGAAAAAACAACTGGAGGAGCAGCAGGAAAAGCTGAACGAAAGCCGGAGCCGCATGATCCGCGAAGCCAGTGAGGAGGCTGCCGCCATACTCCGCGATGCAAAGGCGACCGCCGACGAGACCATCCGCAATTTCCGCAAATTCGGGAAAACAGCCATCGATACCGCGGCAATGGAAAAAGAGCGGGAAAAGATCCGTCTGAAAATGGAGGCCGCCCAAAACAAGGCGGCCATCCCTAAAAAGCCGGCGGAAAACCGCAGTATTCCCAAGAATCTCCGGCTGGGCGATACCGTTAAAGTGCTGAGCATGAATGTAAAGGGAACCGTCCACACACTTCCGGATGCAAGGGGCAACCTGTATGTACAGACCGGCATCCTTCGCTGTCAGGTAAACATCCGCGACCTGATTCTTCTTAAGGATGAGGATCCGCTCCGCCCGAAAACAGCCAAAACCGGCGCCGGACAGTTAAAAATGTCCAAGTCTCTCTCCGTCTCCTCCGAGATCAACCTCATCGGAAAGACGGTGGATGAAGCCACGCATGCACTGGACAAGTATCTCGACGACGCTTATCTGGCTCACCTGAAAACAGTCCGTATTGTCCATGGAAAAGGCACCGGCGCACTGCGCAAAGCGGTTCACGAGCATCTGCGCCGCCAGAAAAACATTGAGGAATATCACCTCGGCGAATTCGGCGAAGGTGACAGCGGTGTGACAATCGCTACATTCCGGTAAATCCAAAAAGCGGGCACTGTAATAAAAAGGAGAATTTCATGAGCGCAAAACAGAAAATATTAATCGTAGACGACGACGCCAACATCGCAGAGCTGATCTCCCTGTATCTCCTGAAGGAATGTTATGACACCATGATTGTTTCCGATGGGGAGTCTGCTCTCCGCGAATTCAAAAACTATCATCCGGATCTGATCCTCCTCGACCTGATGCTGCCGGGGATTGACGGTTATCAGGTATGCCGGGAAATCCGCTCGCACTCCAACACACCGATCATTATGCTCTCCGCAAAGGGAGAGGTCTTCGACAAGGTTCTCGGTCTGGAACTGGGCGCAGATGACTATATTATGAAGCCCTTCGACTCAAAGGAAATGGTCGCGCGGGTCAAGGCGGTGCTCCGCCGTTTCCAGCCCTCCATGCAGGCATCTCCGGAAAACGAGATCAAATGCGTCGAATATCCGAATCTTGTTGTCAATCTGACAAACTACTCTGTCCTTTACAAAAATCAGGTGGTGGACATGCCGCCGAAGGAGCTGGAGCTTTTATACTTCCTCGCGGCTTCCCCCAATCAGGTTTTTACCAGAGAACAGCTTCTCGACAACATCTGGGGCTATGAATATCTGGGCGACACGCGCACGGTGGATGTCCACGTCAAACGCCTGCGGGAAAAGATCAATGACAGTGACAGCTGGGGCATCGCCACTGTCTGGGGCATCGGTTATAAATTTGAGACGAAATAAATTCCCTGATTGTTCCAAACACACCATTCATGAACAGGAAGGAACGCCGACATGGCAAAGAAGCATATCCTGAACCGAAATTCAAAAAATCTCCGGGAACCTGCCAGAAAAATATTTCTTCTGCGCGTGTTGTTCACCTATGTAGTTTTCTGCGTCATCGGTTTTATCGCGACATCCTATCTCTCATCGGATGACGAACTGAAATTCCGTCAGCTGACCTTCACGGTCGCTGATCTGAAGGAGTTTTTCTTCACCGGATACTTTCTCATCTATGTGATTGTAACCCTCTCCGCCCTGATCATCATTATCGTATACATCGTTACGATCAACCGGCCTCTGCGTTTCATCGTCCGGGCCGCGGCCTCCTATGCAGACGGCGATTATGAGACTCCGATCCCCTATCGCGCACAAAACGAACTGGGATTTATCACCGATGTGATGAACTGCATGGCACAGGAGCTGAATTCCCTGGAGGATGACCAGCGCAAATTTGTCTCAAATGTCTCCCATGACTTTCGATCCCCACTGACATCCATCAAGGGATACGCAGAAGCGATTGCGGACGGAACAATCCCGCCGGAGCATCAGGACAAATATCTCCATGTCATCATAGCCGAGACAGAGCGCCTGGAAAAGCTGACGCAAAGCCTGATGGAGCTCAACAAATACAGCGCAAAAGGCGTTCTATTAAACCTGACTTCTTTTGACCTGAATGAAATGATCCGCCAGACGCTGCTGACCTTCGAGGGCAGAGCCATTGAGAAAGGGCTGACGTTTCACCCTCTGCTCACCGATGGCGAACTTCTGGTGAAGTCGGACTCCGCCAAAATCGAACAGGTTCTCCACAATCTGATCGACAACGCCGTAAAATTCAGCACATCCGGTTCCAGAATTGATATTGAGACCACGATCAAAAACGGGAAGGCCTTTACCTCCGTCAGAGACTACGGCATCGGCATTCCCAAAGACAGTCTGAATAAAATCTGGGAGCGCTTCTATAAAACCGACCTGTCCCGCGGCAAAGACAAAACCGGCACCGGCCTCGGTCTTGCCATTGTGAAGGAAATTATCCACGCCCACCACGAAAACATCAATGTCATCAGCACAGAGGGCGTCGGAACGGAGTTTATCTTTTCGCTCACGCTGGCCACATTATCTGCCACCCATTGATATTCATACGCTATCTAATAGGATGGCTTTTATTAAACTCGCAAATATCACGAATCAGATTGGTTTCTCTTTCTGAGCACCAGGAATATACGATATCGGATTGTACTGGCATCGCGATGGATTTTATATTGGGACTGGCACTGATTCTGCAATATTCCGATAAAACACTTACACCCTCGCCGCTCAGAAGATTCGGAAGGATAGAGGCCACACTTTCCACAAACTTGAATTTCGGCATATATCCAAACTGCTTTTGATATACTTCTAAAGGCACCTGATTCTGTTGGGTGCCACCCTTTTCTATCATCTTCGAGAAATAAGAAGGTATCAGAAAAACATCGTCCCTGAAATCCGCAAAAGAGGGATTTCTGGCCAGATCATTCACTGGGTGATATGCGGAATAATACAAGTACAATCTGCCGTTTAATATAGTTTCATACTGAATTTCCTTGCTTGTTTTATTCGTAACGACCAGTCGATCAGACATGGTAATCGCAAAATCAAACTTTCCATTTACCAAATTTACCGGAATCTGGAACGACGGCAACTGCTCAAACGAGATACTCACACCAGGATGATAAAACTGGTATTCAAGAATAGGGCGAAGGATCCGGTCTGTGTCCAATCCCTCCAGCAAAACCATTTTCAGCCGCTTTTGCTCCTGTTTGAGGTTTTGTGCCTTAAACACAACCTCCGCATACTGATCTCTGCTTTTTTGAAAAAAATCATAGACCAAATGTCCCTCCGGTGTCAAACTGATCTGCTTACGGGAACGATCTACAAGCTTCAGTTCCATCTCATTCTCCAGTGACATGATATATTTGCTCAGAGTAGGCTGAGCAATAAACATATTCTCTGCAGTTTTAGAAAAACTTTTATATTCCGCCAATGCCATGAAACATTCAATCTGCAACGAAGTCATACCCTCACCTCAACAACCGTTTTACATATTATACATAATTTCGTTACAATTGTAATCTTTTTTCTGTCAAAAATTATACACGGGAGTTTGACAGTTGCATAGAGTAAAAATCAGTCGCA